>DATLAK010000138.1 GCA_035527535.1 Armatimonadota bacterium | reverse complement strand
ACGGCGACGCGGTGCGCGCGGCCGCCGGGGCCGCCGGCTTGTCGCTGCGGGAGCGGCGGCGGGAGGGGGAGTGGCTGACAATGATATGGGGGCCCGCGGGCGATGCGTCGGCTGCTGGTTGACACTATCGGGGGCGAGATCGTCGTCCTCACCGGAGAGCAGCACCACCGGGCCACCCGCGTGCTGCGGCTGGGGCGCGGCGACCGTTTGCACCTGTTCGACGGCCGCGGCCATGAGTATGAGGCGGTGATCGAGGCCACCGACGCGGAGCGGACGACGCTGCGCCTGGAACGCCGGGTGGAGCCGGTGCCCGAACCGGCGATCGGGATTACCCTTTTCCAGTCCATCCCACGCGGCGACGCGATGGAGCGCGTGATCCAGAAGGGCGTCGAGATCGGCGTCGCCGAGATCGTGCCCCTCATCACGCGCCGCACCGTCGCCCGCCCCCGCGACGAAGGCGCGAAGCTCGCGCGGTGGCGCAAGATCGCGCTCCACGCGGTGGAGCAGTCGGGGAGAACGCGCCTGGTGCCGTTGGGCGATCCCGTCTCGGTAGATGCGATCATCGAGCGTCTCGCGTCGTGCGACCTCGCCCTGCTCCCGCACCATGGAGCCACCGCCCCTCTCCGCGCGGTGTTGAGCCGCGTGGAGCGGCCGCACTCGCCGTCGGTGCTGGTGGGCCCCGAGGGGGGATTCGCGTCCGACGAGGTCGAGCGGCTAGCCGCCGCCGGTGCGCACCCGGTATCGCTGGGCCCGCGCGTCCTACGATCCGAGACCGCGGGGCTGATCGCGGCGGCCCTGGTGCTGTACCATTTCGGGGAGCTGGGATAGGCGGCGCACATGTTCAATCGGGGCGACCTGGGCGGGGTTGACCATCCGCGCGGTGCGTAGTACACTAAGCTTAGTAAGATGCTCAACTTCAATCCGGCGCTGACGGATTCCGCGCTGCTTGCGCCGTGGAGGTCTTCATGCAGTACAGCACCAAGGTGATGGAGCACTTCGCCAATCCGCACAATGTGGGCGAGATCCCCGACGCTGACGGCATCGGCGACGTCGGCAACCCCGTCTGCGGGGACATCATGCGCATGTACATCAAGGTCGAGGACGGGCGCATCACCGATGCCAAGTTTAAGACCTTCGGCTGCGGCGCGGCCATCGCCACCAGCAGCATGGCGACCGATCTGGTCAAGGGCAAGACCATCGAGGATGCGCTGGCGGTCACCAACAAGGCGGTGGCCGAGGCGCTGGGCGGGCTGCCGCCGGTGAAGATGCACTGCTCGGTGCTCGCCGAAGAGGCTTTGCGTAAAGCGATTGACGACTACCTGCGCAAGACTGCCGGCAAGGGCCTGGAGGTCGAGGCGCACGAGGAGCTGGTGGCCGACCACGCGCACGCCGAGGCGTGCGACGCCCCGGGGGAAAGCACCGGGTAGAAGCAGTGGTGGAGCTGACCGGAAGGTGCGATGGAGCTTTCCGCCAAAGTCGAATACGGCGTACGCGCTATGCTCGACCTGGGACTGCACGGCGGGCGCAGCACGTTTGAGGAGATCGCCACCCGCCAGAGCATCCCGCCCGGCTTCATGCCCCAGATCATGTGCGATCTGAGCAAGGCGGGGCTGGTCGTGACCGCGCGCGGGCATGGCGGCGGGGTCGAGCTTGCGGGCGATGCGGCAGCCATTACCGTGCGCGCGATCGTAGAAGCGCTGCAGGGCCCGCTGGCGATCTTTCGCTGCCTCCATGCACCCGATCGCTGCCCTGGTCATGACAACTGCGTGGTGCAAGAGATGTGGTCCGAGGCGCGGCAGGAGATGGCGGGCGTGCTGGAGCGCACGACGCTGGGCAAGCTGGTGACCCGCGCCCGCCGCCAGCCGCAGGCGCTGCCGCTGGCCGCCCGCGGAGAGCGATGAGACCGTAGGGCATGAAGGTCATTCTAGACGAGCATGGCGCGTGGCGCCAGAATGACATGCCGCGGTTCCGGCCGCGGCGTGGAGGTGGCGACTTTGTCCGACGGTGATCTCTGGCAGCGATTCACCGACCCCGCGACCCGCGTGCTGCAGTATGCGCAGGATGAGGCGCGCAAGCTCGGCGCCAGCACTGTCGGCACCGAGCACGTGCTGCTAGGCCTGCTGCGGGAGGGCGACGGTATCGCCGCCCGCGTCCTGGAGCGGCTGGGGATCAGCCTGGGGCGGGTGCGCAGCGAGATCCATCGCCAACTGGGGCCGATTGACAATCGCATCAGCACCGAGGCGCCGATCAACTGGAGCCCCAAGGCGAAGCGCGTGCTCGAGCTTGCCCTGGAGGAGGCAAACGAGCTCAACCCTCGCCTCGGCCTGCCCAGCTACATAGACACCGAACACATCTTGCTCGGGCTCATCCGCGAGGGCGAGGGCCAGGCGGCGGGCGTCCTGCGCTCGATGGGCGTTGACCTCGACCGCGTGCGCAAGGAAGTGGTCAATCACCTCGGAGGAACCCCGGCGCTCGGGCAGGCTCGCCCGCGACCACGTCCTGCGCCAGCATTGTCAGGAGCACTCCCCATTTACGAGCTCACCGTCGAGGCCGAGTTCTCGGCCGCCCACTCGCTGGAGCGCTACGACGGGCCGTGCGCCGATCTGCACGGCCACAACTATCGCGTGGTCATCCAGCTCGCGGGCGAGGAGCTAGACCACCGCGGCATGCTGCTGGATTTCCGCGAGATCAAGCACATTTGCGATTCCTTCGTCAATGAACTCGACCACAAACACCTCAACCAGCTCCCCCCGTTCGCGCAGCAGAACCCGACCAGCGAGAACATCGCGCGCCACATCTTCCACCACGTCGCGGGCGCAATCTCGGAGCTGCCGGCCCTGGGCGACCGCCGGGTGTGGCCGGTGCGGGCTACCGTCTATGAGAGCGCGAAATCGGCCGCCAGCTATGGCGAGCCGTCCCAGCGGTGACGCGGCGATGGCGCGCCCGCGCAGCATAGTCCTGCTGTCCGCCGGCCTCGATTCCGCCGTCAACCTCCAGCGCGCGCACGACGAAACCCACGTCGTCCGCGCCCTCACCTTCGATTACGGCCAACTGGCGGCGGCGCCAGAGATCGCGGCCGCGCACGCGATGTGCAAGCGCCTGCGGGTGCGCAGCCTGGTCGTGCGTCTGCCGTGGCTGAAGCGGATCAGCAAGTCCGCGCTCACCGCTGACGAAGATGCGCTTCCCCAGCCGCGCCAAGGTGGCCTCGATTCCGCGGCGGCCCAGGAAACGGCGCGCGCGGTGTGGGTGCCCAACCGCAACGGCGTCTTCATCGCCATCGCCGCCGGCTTCGCCGAGGCGTTGGACTGCGACCTCATCGTCGCCGGCTTCAACGCCGAGGAGGCGGCGACATTCCCGGATAACAGCTCCCAGTTCGTCCGTGCCGCCAACCGCTGCCTGCGCCTCTCAACCTTGCGCCATCCGCAGGTGCTGAGCTACACGCAGCATCTGGACAAGGTCGCCATCGTGCGCCTTGGCCGCGAGATCGGCGCGCCCCTCGACCTGGTGTGGAGCTGCTACCGCGGCGGCGGGGAGCACTGCTGGCGGTGCGAATCCTGTCTGCGCCTCAAGCGCGCGCTCGCGGCTGCCGATGCGTGGTCGTGGTTCCGGCGCTGCTGGGTAGGTCGGGATTAGCGGGCCGCGCGCGCAGTCTGCGAACCGCGCGACGCGCTGCCATCACCCCAAGCCGCCCCTGCTTTGTCCGTAAGCGCATCGGCACAGGGGCGGATGGCACGAAGAGGTCTCGCCTGCTGCCGGTCGAATAGGCCGACAATTCGGGCCGGGAGGCAAACGTGGAGAAGCTAAGAATCGGGCTGATCGGTTCGGGGCCGATGGGGGCGGGGTTGGCGCGCACCTGCATGGAGCTGGACCGCGCGGAGGTGGTGGCGGTATCAGACGTCAACCGTGAGACCGCCCAGGCGCTGGGCCGGCAGCTTGGGGTCGAGGCGTACGGCGACAACGGGCGCAAGCTGCTGCGGCGCCAGGACATCGCAGCCGTTATCATCGCCAGCCCGCCGTTGGCGCACCGCAGGGCGGTCGAACGCGCCGCCCGCGCGGGCAAGGACATCTTCTGCGAGAAGCCGATAGCGACCAACGTCTCCGACTGCGACGCGATGATCGCCGCGGTCGAGCGCGCGGGGGTGAAGCTACAGGTGGGGCAGGTGCTGCGCTACCTGCCGCTGCAGGCCACGGCGATCGAGCTCGTGCGCTCGGGCAAGTACGGCGAACCGATCGCGGTCAGCATCACCCGCGTCGGCGGCGGTTATGGCAAACCGGCGGACGATTGGCGCAACAGCCACCGCAAGTCCGGCGGGCTGCTGATGGAGATCAACACCCACGAGCTCGACCTCATGCGCCAGTTCTGCGGCGACGCGGTCAGCGTCTGCGCCCGCGCCCACCGCTATCTGGACGAGCGCATGCGCAGCCCGGACCAGATCTTCATGGTGGTGGAGTTCACGGGCGGCGCCATGGGGCACCTGCATTCCAGCGCCGCCTCCGCCATGACCGAAGTGACCTGCAAGGTGTTGTGCCGCGGCGGGACCGTGTTCTACCAGCGCGGGCCGGGCCAGCCCGGTACGGTGTGGCATGCGGCGTTCGGCCAGGAGCCGGTCGCCATCCCGGAAAGCGAGATCGAGGTCGAAAATGGGCTGAGGCGCGAGCTGCGCGAGTGGGTGGAGGCGGTGCTGGATGACCAGCCCGTGACCATCCCGGGCATTGACGGCCGCAAGGCGGTGGAGCTGGCCGAGGCCGCCTATCATTCCGCCCGCAAGGGCAAGCCGGTGCGGCTGCCGCTGAAGCGCTCCACCGGCATCATGTCCCGCGAGTGGGAGAATTAGACACCGGCCTTGCTGCGTGGCCATCGCCATCACCGTCGAGGAGAACACCCACGGCCCCGGAGGTAAGCCACCCGTCGCGCCGCCGGGGTATGGTCGCGCGTCGGTCATCCCCCAGGCGGCGGCGTCGGTAGCCCTCGATCTCGCGCGCCCGCTCGATTTCCTCGGGGGTGAGGCGCTCCGCGTCGTCGTCGCGGCGGTCCCCGCGGCGCCGCCGCCACATGCGCAAGCCGGCGACGATGCAGAGCACCGCTGCGGCGCTGAACAACGCAAGCTCGGGGCTGATCCGGCCCCACCGCGGCGACTGCTGCCGGCCGCGGTTGGCGGCCAGCCACCGCCGGTAGAGCTGCCCCTCGGTCAGCCCCACGGTCTGCCGCAGCGCCGCGTCGAAATCGCGCGACCGCCGCATCGCATCGAGCAGCCGCGCGATGGTCTCGGTGCCCGCGGCCCGCGTCAGGTATTCGACCATCGCCGCGCTTTGCAGGTACGCGGCGCGCAGGTCGCTGTCGCCGCCGCTGCCGCCGAAGGCGGCATCGAGCCCAGGGGGAGTGAGCGCTCGCCCGGCTTGCACCAGGTCCCGCACCTCGGCCTCATCGTCAGGCGTCCAGCGCTGCGACACCCACGTCGCCACCCCCTCGTTGAACCATAGTGGGCATCGCTCCAGGCGGCTGCGCAGCGCCCGCGCCACCACTACGTGCGCGAACTCGTGCGCGACCACCTGATAGAGGTCGTCCTGCGACCGCCACAGGTCTATGCGCACCAGGTTGCTGGGGGTGGTGACGGTGCCGATGGCGTGCGGCGGCGCGCCCTCGCCGACGAAGCCCGCGGGCCGACCATAAGCGAGGATGACGACGGGTTGAGCCGGCGCGTGCCCCAGGTTCGCGGTCACCCGCTCGAACGCGCGCTCGGCGAGCTTGCCGACCTGCTGCGCCTGTCGCGGCGTGGCGCCCGCCTGGGCGTAGATGAGGAAGTGTTTCGTGGTGTCAGTGGGCCGGTCGGATGACACGGGTGCGGGGGACCGCGCCGCCGCTAGCGCGGCCGCGGACAGCAGCATCGCCCCGGCGGCGACCGTCACCACACCCAGGCGCATGGTTCACCCCAGCTTCTGCAGCGGCGCATAACGCAGGTCGAGCTTCTTGACCCCGCGCTTGGGGAAGGCTACCGTCACCCGGTGGCCGTCGCCCTTGGGGTCGAGGCTGACGACCATGCCCTCGCCGAACTCCCCATGGCGCACGCGGTCGCCCGGTTTGAAGGGCGCGTCCGCGCCGGCATGCGCGGCGACGATGCGGCGCGCCGCTTGGGCGGCGGCGCCGTCCGCCTGCGCCCAGGTGACCGCCCGCGGGCGCGACGGGAGGCCGCGGGCGACCAGGTGCTCCGGCAGGTCGTTGAGGAACTGCGAGGGCGCCGTCGCCCGCCCCGCGCCGTGCATGAAGCGGTAATTCGCCAGCGTCAGATACAACCGCTCCTGCGCGCGCGTCATGCCCACGTAGCACAGGCGGCGCTCCTCCTCCAGCTCGTTGGCATCATCGCTGGCGAGGGCGCGCGACAGCGGAAACAGGCCCTGCTCCATGCCCACCATGAACACCACCGGGAACTCCAGGCCCTTGGCGGTGTGCAGGGTCATCATGGGCACCGCGTCCAGCTCGCCCTGCAGTTCGTCCTGCTGGGTGAGCAGCGCCACCTGCTCCAGGAACCCGGCGGCGCCGGCGTGCTCATCCTGCGCCTCGTACTCGCGGGTCGCGTTGAGCAGCTCCTCGACGTTCTCGACCCGCGCGCGGGCCTTGATCGTGCCCTCCTCCTTCAACCACTCCACGTAGCCCGTGCGCTTGATGATCTCGGCGGCGAGGTCGGTCAGCGACGCGGAGGCGGCGCGACCCATCAGCTCCACCATCAACCGCGCGAAGGCGGTGACCGACTGCGCGGAGCGCTTCGGCAGGTCGAGGTCGTGGGCGTCGAGCGCCACCTGCAGCAGGCTCACACCGCGCTCGCGGGCGACGTCCTCAAGCTGGCGGAGCGTGACATCGCCAATCCCCCGCGGCGGCAGGTTGATGATGCGCCGCAGGCTGATGGCGTCGAACGGGTTGACCACGACGCGCAGGTAGGACAGGAGATCCTTGATCTCCTTGCGCTCGTAGAAGCGCAGGCCGCCGATGATGCGGTAGGGAATGCCGACGCTGGTGAAGACCTGCTCCAGCACGCGCGACAGGGCGTTGATGCGGTAGAGGATGGCGAAGTCGGCGTAACGGCGGCGCTCGGCGTCCACCAGCTCCTGGATGGTGTTGGCGACGAAGACGGCCTCCTGGTGCTCGTCGGCCGCCTGGTGGACGGCGATGGTGTGGCCGGCGGACTTGCTCGTCCACAGGCGCTTCTCCTTGCGCGCCTGGTTGCGCGAGATGACGTGGTAGGCGCCATCGAGGATGTTCTGGGTCGAGCGGTAGTTCTGCTCCAGCTTGACCACCTTGGCGTCGGGGTAGTCGCGCTCGAACTCGAGGATGATCCGCATGTCGGCGCCGCGCCAGCGGTAGATGGACTGGTCGTCATCCCCGACCACGGTGAGATTGCGGTGCCTCGCGGCGAGCATGCTCACCAGGCGGAACTGGGCGTAGTTGATGTCCTGGTATTCGTCCACCAGCACATGCTGAAACTTGCCCTGATAGTCCGCGAGCACCTCGGGGTGTCGCTCGAACAGGCGTACCGTGAACATGATGAGGTCGTCGAAATCGAGGGCGTTGTTCTCCGCCAGCCGCTGCTGGTAAAGGGTGTAGGCGCGGGCGACGGTGCGCTGGTAAACGGAGGTGGCGGTGCGCTCGTACTCGCGGGCGCCGATGAGCTCGTTCTTGCCGCGGCTGATGGCGTTGAGCACGCGCCCCGGCGGCATGATCTCGACGTTGATCGCGAGCGCCTTGAGCACCTCCTTCATCAGCGTCGCCTGATCGGCTTCATCGAAAATGACGAAATTGGCGCTGCGGTCGAGTTGGTCTATGTGGTCGCGCAGGATGCGCCCGCAGACGCTGTGGAAGGTGCCGACCCACATCTCCCGACCGACGCGCCCGATGAGGCGCGCAATGCGCTCGCGCATCTCCCCCGCGGCCTTGTTGGTGAAGGTGACGGCGAGGATGCGATCGGGCCGCACGTCACGGCAGCGGATGAGGTGGGCCAGGCGGTGGGTGAGGACGCGCGTCTTCCCGCTGCCGGCGCCGGCGAAGATAAGCAGCGGCCCCTCGCCGTGCTCCACCGCCTCGCGCTGCCGGTCATTCAAGGCCGACAAGATCTTCGACTGGGGGGTTGCTCGTACCACGGGCAATAAGGAGAAGCCGTCGCTGCGACCTACAGCCTGAGTCTAACAGAAAAGTATGAGGCCGTCAAAAGAAACCGCGCGCCGACGGCGAAGAAGAGAACTACGGCCACATGGGTGGCCGCAGTGCACTGGGATTGGAGTTGCGCGTGAGAAGTGTGTTCAGGCGAGTATCCGCGGCGATGGCGCTGGCACTGCTGGCGGCCGCAGGCGCGGCCGGCCAGCCCGCCTCCGGCATCAGCACCCTCAGCTTCAGTTGGGAGATGCTGCCGGGGCCGTCGCCCGCCGCCGCCGTAAACCTCAACGGCGCCCGGTTGATGACCATGCGCGGCGGGGGTTGGGCATCGGTGAACGCGGCCAAGGCAGCCGCGGAAACCCTCCAGGCGGCCGCCATGCAGGGCCTGGGCGCAGGCGCCGTCTATGCCGAGCAGACCAGAGGCGGCTACGCCGTCATCGTGGGTGAACAGCGCCTGGTGCTGGTTGACTCCGCCGTCGCGGCGGCCATGGAGTCGAGCCGGCAGGCGCTGGCCGAGCAATGGGCACAGCGCGTGCGGGCGGTGTTGGCCGGGCCGTACCTGTCGGCGGCGGCGGCCGAGCAGGTGGTGCCGGTAGGGGAGCGGCGCGCGGTGGCGGTGCGCGGCGTATGGCAGCAACTGCGGGTGATCGCGGACGGGCGGACTGCGCAGGCCGATTATGACCCGGCGGCGCGAGCGGTGTCGTTGTTGGGGCTGGCCCCCGGTGAGGTCTCGGTGGTGCTCGATGCCGGGGCGGCGCAGTTGATCCTGCGCGTGCAGGTGATGAAATACGCGGGCCGCGTCGCCCCGACCGCGCAGGCGGTGGTGACCGGGCGGCTGGCGCCGCAGTGGGTCATGAAAAGGGCGGCATCGGCGGCGATCTACCAGTCCATCATCCCCGAGCCGGGAGCCTGGGCGAACATCAGCGACGTCAGCGCCGACCGACCATCCCTCGCGCCCGGCGAGAGCGCGAGCGTGACCGTGGCGGTGACGCTGAGCGGGGCCGGGTATCTGCCGCTGCGAGCGACGCCGCGGGTGCGAGTGGTCAATCAGGACCTACCGTCGGCGGAGGCGAGCGTGCTGATGGTGAGCAATCGCCCGGAGCGCCTGCCGTCACCCGGGCTGTGGTACGAGGGCCGGGTGCCCGCCGGGCACCCGGCGCGGCTGCTCTATCACCACGTCAACGCCACCAGCGCCGGCGCCGAGCTGGCGGTGGAGCTGGTCAATACGACCGAGCGCCCCTTGCGGGTGCAGATCGTGGAGGCCAGCGGCGGCCCCAGCAACGACGAGATCTTCGTCGGGCATCGGGCGGCGCGCGACTTCCTGGCGCGCCAGCATGATGACGTGGGCTACGTCGTGACCCTGCCCGAGGGGGCAGCCTACACCGTGAGCGCGACCCCGATCAAGCCGGGGCAGGTGGTCAGCGGCCTGGCCGAGGTACGCGTGCTCGATGAGGGCGAGCTGCGGTTGCGCGTCCGCCTGCGGCCGCCGAGCGCGGACCTGGTGGCGCCCATAGACGCGCCGCCCGAGCGGGTTTCGCGCTGGGTGTTCAGCGAGCCCCACAAGCGCATCACGGCGACCTATCGCGTCGGGCAGCAATGGGCATTCGCCACCATCGGCAGCCGGCAGGCGATCAGCTCGACCGGGCTGGAGATCCTCGACGGCGACTACGGCGTGTTCTACGACGTGACGTTCGAGGTCGAGAACCCGACCGTCAGCACGGCGCAGGTGGAGCTGGGGCTGATGCCGGGTGGGGGACTGGCGCGCGGGGTGGTGATGATCGCGGGCCGCATCTACGAGACCGGCCTGCTGCGCTACGGTGAAACACAGCGCCTGTACGAGTTCCCGGTGCCCGCCGGCGCGCGGCGCGAGCTGCGGGTGCGCATCATGCCCCAGGCGGGCAGCAACTACCCGGTCAAGCTGGTTCTGCGCCCGCGCGGAGTGTGGGAATAGATGGATGGTGGGCCGCCACATTCGCCTGCCCGAGCGGAGTCCAAGGGGCCGCGGCTTTGGAGATCGGCCACATTCGGCCGCCAATCCTCACGCATCCCCCGCGCGTATGTCGTCCAGCGCCCTCCAGTAGTCGTCCAACGCCTGCCTGCCCTGCTTCGTGATGCGGAACATCGTCTTGGGAATGCGGCCGACGAAGCTCTTAGTCATCGAGACGTAGCCCACATCCTCCAACTTCCGCATGTGCACCGACAGGTTGCCGTTGGTCAGCGCCAGCGCCCGCAGGACGAAGGAGAACTCCGCTTCCTTCAGCGCCGACAACAGGGTCAGCACGCGCAAGCGCACCGGTTCATGCACCAGGCGGTCAATCTGGGGCATCGCGTCCACTCTCCACCGGTTGCTCCATCAGCAGGCTCTGCAAGCGCCGGAACTGCCGCCGGCTGTACAACTCGCATGCCACGATCTGTACTACCGCGAACAGCAGCAAAGGAGCGTATAGTCGCATGACCCATGTGGATGCTTGCCACGGCCCGGCCGCGTGCATGAACGGCTGCGGCAGGCCCGCCGCCACCGCCACTGCGTAGCAGCAGTACAACGCGCGCGCCGGGAGGAGCCATGTGGCAAAATGGAATCCTACGCGCTCATTCCTCGCGTAGCGGGCGACGAGAGGAATCAATACAAACCCGGCGGCAAGCACCAATGGTTGCAGGCGCGCAGGTGATCGGAACAGGAACAGCATCGAGGTGATGATACCCAGCGGGACGACAAGCAATTCGAACGGCGCGTACCACCATCTTGGCTTAGGTAACGTGGGCTCTTCGACCACCACGCCGGCCTCCTGCTGCACTCTCAGGCGCTGCGCTCGGGCGAACCGGTGCCAATCACCTCGCAGCCACATCCGTAATATCCACGCGGCACCCACGAAGATGGCAAGCGCGAGGGCGAAGAGCATCGAGTCCGCCAATGATTGAAAGTGTTCAGATGGCTGCGCCATCAGCCACATCACGCCAACTATGAGCGCCGACGTAACGAGGAATACCGACGGCCAGAACCACCACTTACGGCGAGATGTGAGCGCATCCGACCCCGCGCCCGCGTCTTCCGTCCGCAGGCCCTGCGCGTCGGCGGATCCATACCGACCCTCGCCCACCTGTCTGATAGTCATCCACAGCCATCCCAGCCAGCAGGCGGCCACGGCCACTTCCAGGGCTGACTGCCAGGTCTCGGCGTCGGGCCGGTTCAAGTGGCTGACCGCGATCCCGATCAGGTTGAAGGCCACGACGCCCAAGATCAGAATGTTCCTGCGGCCTCGCAGGAGTTGAGGCCGCCAGCGATTGAAGACATATTGTGTGGCGGCATGACGAATGCGCTCACTGCGGTCCATCCGCTTTCCCTCTGTCACATCGCCCCTCCGCGTCCCGGTATCGTCATAGTGCAAAGTAGTTTACAGCATAGACTCGACCTCTGTCAATACCGACTTTGGCGGGGGTGTGACTCCAACAAGTGGGGATGCGCTCCGCGATGTAGGGGCCGGGCTCTGTCCCGGCCCGCATTTTGGGTTTCCGGGTCGGTCAGGAGACCGACCCCTACGCGGGGAATGCGCAACGATCCCCACCAAGAACAGTCACACCTATTCGGCGAGGGCACCCCGGCTCGGTTTGGGACGGGAGCGCGGCGACCAGGACCAGTGGAGCGTGGCCGCCTCGGCCGCGTCTCCTATTGGACGGCGGCTACACTCAGCCGCCAATCCCTGAACACGGGCGAGGGCCCCGATGGATCGGGACTCGGAAGCGCCCATGCTCCATCGGGGAGTGCCCCGACCGCGTGGCATGGAGCGTGGCCCTTTCGGAGTCCCGATGGCTAGGCCCTTCGGGCCGCCATGGCGGTCCGAAGGGTCGGACTTAGCCACTTGTCGAGGCCTCGGCCCCCAACCTGAGCCCCACGGCTACGTAGGATTCCGGCCCCGGCCGACGAACTATGTGTAGCCGGAGGCCTGAACCGTGCCGGGCAAGCGCAAAGAACAGGACCCCGCCGCGCGCGCGGCCGAGCTGCGCCGCGAGCTGACCTATCACAGCTACCGCTACTACGTCCTCGATCAGCCGGAGATCTCCGACGCCGAGTACGACCGCCGGTTGCGCGAGTTGGAGGAGCTGGAGACCGCGCACCCGGAGCTGATCACGCCCGACTCGCCGACCCAGCGCGTCGGCGCCCAGCCCGCCGAGGAATTCGGTGCGGTCGAGCATCCCACCCCCATGCTCAGCCTCGGCAACGCCTTCAGCGCCGACGAGCTGACCGCCTTCGATGGCCGCGTCAAGCGCATGCTGGAGCTGCCGGAGACGGCTGCGATCGAGTATGTTGCGGAGCTCAAGGTGGACGGACTGGCGGTCAGCCTCACCTACGAGAACGGCGTGCTGGGCGTCGGCGCGACCCGGGGCGACGGCGTGCGCGGCGAGGATATCACCCAGACCTTGCGCACCGTCAGGACCATACCGCTGCGGCTGCTCGACCAAGCATCTCCGCCGGCGCTACTGGAGGTTCGCGGCGAGGTCTATCTCTCGCGCGAGGAGTTTGAGCGCATCAACCGCGAGCGCGAGGCGGCGCGGGAGCCGGCGTTCGCCAATCCCCGCAACGCCGCCGCCGGCTCCGTGCGCCAGCTCGACAGCCGCATCACCGCCAGCCGCAAGCTCGACCTGATCGCCTACGGCCTGGGGGCCGGGAGCAAGCGACTTGACACCCATTCCGAGGGACTGCAGTTTCTGCGCGCCTGCGGATTCCGGGCCAGCCCGGAGGCCGAGGTGTGCAAAGACATCGAGCAGGTCATCGCGTTCTGTGACGCGTGGAGCGACAACCGCCACGACTTGCCCTATGACATTGACGGCGTCGTCGCCAAGGTCAACTCCATCGCGCTGCAGGAGCGCCTGGGCCACGTCGCGCGCAGCCCGCGCTGGGCGATTGCCTACAAGTATGCGCCCGAGCAGGCGACAACGGTCGTGCGCGACATCATCGTCTCCGTCGGGCGCACGGGGGCGATGACGCCGGTGGCGATGATGGATCCGGTTACCATCAGCGGGTCAACGGTCAGTCGGGCCACCCTGCACAACGAGGACGAGGTGCGGCGCAAGGACGTCCGCATCGGCGACACCGTCATCATCCACAAGGCGGGGGAGGTCATCCCCGAGGTGGTATCGGTCGTCACCGCCAAGCGCACCGGCAAGGAGCAAGCGTTCCACATGCCGGCGCGCTGCCCGGTATGCGGCGCCGAGGCCGAGCGCCTGCCAGGCGAAGCGGTGACCCGCTGCACCGGCATCGCCTGTCCCGCGCAGGTCAAGGAACGCATCCTGCACTTCGCCTCGCGCGGCGGCATGGACCTCGAGGGCCTGGGGCCGGCGCTGGTGGAACAGTTGGTCGAGGGCGGCCTCGTTCGCGACCCGGCGGACCTCTACTTCGTGACCGACGAGCAGTTGGTCGGCCTCGAGCGCATGGCGGACAAGTCGGCGGCCAACGTCATCGCCGCCATCGCGGGCAGCAAGCGGCGCCCGCTCGACCGCCTGCTGTACGCCCTGGGGATGCGCCATGTCGGCGGGCATGTCGCCGGCGTCCTGGCGGCCAACTTCGCGCGCCTCGAAGAAATCCAGGGG
>DATLAK010000137.1 GCA_035527535.1 Armatimonadota bacterium | reverse complement strand
ACCACGTTCGCCTTGTCGGCGCGGGCGCGGAGACCGTACTGCGCAAGGCACCGGAGCGATACTCGCGGCTGGCGGCCTACGTCGGCTACGGCCATTACGACGTGTCGGTCGCCGACCCGGACCGGTTCGCGGTCGGCATGGGCGTCACCATCCGCGACGACAATGCGGTCGGCTTTTACGAGACCATCGCCACCCTGACCTGGCGCGACGGCGACCGCTTCGGCATTGGCCATATGCTCAACCATGACTACGCGCCGCGTCACGGCGGCGAGCTCTACACCAGCTTCCCGCCGGTGAGCGCCAGGTTTATCGCTAATGTCGAGGTGCGCGACCTGGTCATTGACGGCAACCGCGGCGAGAACCCGCATACACTCAACGGCTGCCGGGGGGCGGGGATGTACCTGCTGGCGGTCAGCCAGGCCGTCGTCGCCAATGTCGCCGTGCGCGACCTCAACGGCGATGCCATCGGCTTCCAGCAATGCCGGGACCTGCGCCTCGAGGACTGCGTGCTGGAGAACAACGCCGGCCACGGCCTCCACCCCGGCAGCGGCTCGCTGCAGGGGGCGATGCGGCGCTGCCGGTGCGTGGGCAACGGCGGCGACGGCATCTTCTTCTGCCTGCGCGCAACCTACTGCATCTGCGAATCCTGCAAGTTCGTTGGCAACCGCGGCCACGGCGTTTCCATCGGTGAACGCGACACCCACAATGCGATCGTCGGCTGCGGAATCGAGGGCAACGGCGATGCCGGCGTTCATTTCCGCGACACCGACGAGGTCATGGCGCCCCACGCCACGCTGGTGGCGGGCAACGACCTCGCCGACAACTGCCGTGAGCAGGGGGAGGCGGAAATCTCGGTGCAGGGGGCGGTCGGCGATGTGCACGTGTTGGAGAACGTCATCCGCCGCCAGGCGGGGGCGCGGCCGGTGGCCGGCGTCCGGGTGGCGAGCGCCGTGGTGGGGGCGCAAGTCTGGGGCAATCGCTGCCAGGGCGACTTCACTGCGCCGACGCAGGTCGAGCCGGGGGCGAAGGTCGGGTTCACCCGCCCGGAGCGCGAGCTCCCGGTCGGCCCCGACGCGGCGCCCGCCGACGCCGACCGCCATCTGCCTCCCCAGGTTCGCGGCGGAGCCCCCTGCCGCCCTGCGCAGCCCAACGGTTCATGCTGAGCGCCGCGACGCGCGGCTCAGCCGACGAGCAGCAGGATCACGGACAGCGTGACGAAACTGGCGACGGTCGAGATTGCCACCACGCCGGCCGCGCGCCGCGGCTGCAGGCCGAACTCGGTGGTATAGACCACGACGTTGGCCGCCGTCGGCATGGCGGCAAGCAAGATCGCGACCTGGGCGCTCAGCCCGTGCACCCCCAGCAGGATGACGAAGCCGAAGGCGACCGCGGGCGACACCACCAATCGCATCACATTGGGCAGCACGGCGCCGGCGAGCTGCCCCCTCAGCTCGTGGCGCGACTTCGCCAGTTGCGCCCCTAACATCAACTGGGCGATCGGGATGATCGCCCGACCCAGCATTTCCAACGGCGCCAGCAGGAAGCGGGGAAGAGCCAGCCCCAGCGCGCGCATCACCAGCGCGGCCGCCGCCGCGTAGATGGAGGGCAGACCCAACACCGTCCTCAGCGCGCGCGCCCCGGGTGTGCGATGCCGGCTGGCGTAATAGACGGCGACCGTGTTCATCAACACGTTCAGCACCAGCACCCAGATCACCGCGAGGTCGAGGCCCGCGCCGCCGAAGGCGTACAGCGCCACCGGCATCCCCATGTTGCCGGCATTCATGAAGATCGCGGTCAGCAGGAACAGGCTCTCCTCGTCGCGCGGGTAGCGGCGCAGCCGCGCGACCGCCTTGCCCAGCACCCACAGCGCGCCCAAGGTGAGCAGCGCGACCGCGATGAGCGGCAGGACCCCGCCCAGCGTCATCCGCGTCGTCAGCAGGGAGGTGAAGATCAGGCTCGGCAGCAGGAGGTAGATGGAGACGCCTGACAGCGTGCGCTCGTCCAGGCTGCGGCGCAACTCCAGGATGAACCCCAGCGCGATGACGATGACCAGCGGGATGATAACGGTGACCATGCGGGCTTGATTCGACGCCGGGGCGCTCCGACGCCTGCCGCCGCCGCCCAAGCGCTGAACCGCCATCACTACGAGCCGAACCGGAATCCCCAAGGCGCGCCAAGCAGCGCGCGAGTCGGCGGCGTCTGCGGATCTATCCGGCTCCTCCCAACACCCGCACGACCTCCTCCGCGGTCGTTTCTCCCGCGATGACCTTCGCCATGCCGTCGGCGAACATGGTGGTTGTGCCGCCGCGAATTGCAGCCTCGCGAAGCCGGGAAGCGTCGGCGCCGGTTGCGACCAGGTTCATTAGCTCAGGGTCCATAACCATGATCTCGAAAACGCCCATGCGCCCGTAGTAGCCGGTATGCATGCACTTGTCGCAGCCCGCACCCTTGTAGAAGGTCGGCGGCTCGTCGGGCCAGGGGAGACCGCCCGCCTCCGCCCGCCGCCGCCACTCGGCGACCACTTCGGCAGGGTACTCGACCGGCTGCTTGCAGTCGGCGTGGACGCGGCGCGCCAGGCGCTGTGACGACACCATCAGCAGGCCCTGCGCCAACAGGAACGGGTCCGCTCCGATCTGCAGCAGGCGCTGGATGGCCAGCGCCGCGTCGTTCGCGTGAACGGTCGTCATCACCAGGTGGCCGGTGATGGCCGCCTGTAGCACCTGCTCCAGGGTCTCGGCGTCCGGCACGTCGCCGACCATGATGATATCGGGGTCGGAGCGTAGGACTCCGCACAGGACATCCGCGTGCGAAATCCCCAGCTTGCGATTCACGCCGATCTGTATCACGCCCGGTAATAGTATCTCCACGGGGTCCTCGACCGACATCAGCACCCGTTCGGGACTGATGACACGGTTCAGCGCCGAGTGCATGATCGTCGTCTTGCCGCAGCCGGTGGGACCAGAGAAGACCAGCAGTCCGCACGGCTGGTGCAGGCAGCGATCCAGGCGCTCGCGGTCGGACTCGCGGTAGCCGATCCGGTCCAAGGTGGGCAGTACGTCCGGCATGGTGCGAAGGGTCAGCTTCTCGCCATAGACAGTAGGCAATACGCACTCGCGCAGATGGTGTTCCTGTCCTTCTACGCTGACGAAAATGCGCCCGGTCTGAATCGCCCGGTGATTAGCAGTGTCCAGGTCGGCCATGGTCTTGAATCGCGTCACCAGCGGGTCGTGCACATTCTTCGGCAGAGTCAGCGCATCGTGCATGACGCCGTCAATGCGCAGGCGCACCTTGCTCTCCTTGGGCGCAGGGTCAATGTGAATGTCGCTTGCGTTATCCGCCACCGCAGCCGCAACGATCTTGTTGCTCAACTCGACCAGGGCCGTTTCCTCCGCCTTCCATGCCTCGCCAGCCGCTTCTTGCAGGGTCATCTGTCCTCTCCTTTGTGTGAACCCTGAACTTTCGCCGGGACACAGCCGGGGGCGGCTGTGCTCCGTCTGATTGCATGTCCGACACCGTCCAGGTGGGCGCAGCATGTTTACCCGCCCCTGGATGGCTGCGTCCCTACTCCCGCGCCGCGCGCGCCCGGGCGATGCGCTCCTCCAGAACCCCGATGGCATCGCGCACCGCATCGAGGTCAATGCCGGCGGCGGTGGGGTCGTCGTACTCCAGGAACTTGCGCAGGTCGCGGCGGTAGAACCGCCACTGCCGCCCCGCCTTGAACCCCTGCACCTTGCCCTGGTTGATCCAGCGGTACAAGGTGGGCTTGGTCGTCTTCAGGAAGGCGACGGCCTCGTCCATGTCGAGCACGTCGTCGTCGCGCTCCTCCGTGGGTGGGCCGGGGTCGGCTTGAGGGGCGTTCCCGGTCATGCTTGTCCTCCTCCATGTAATAA
>DATLAK010000136.1 GCA_035527535.1 Armatimonadota bacterium | reverse complement strand
CACAAGTGCGACGCGGCATCCGGCGGGTGCGGCGCACAGACGACCTGGCTTTCGCTTTCCTCAAACACTCTGGACTCTATCCTGAACTATATAAGGTATTATGCGAGACTCAATAAGTGTATTACGCGAGGTTCAACAGCGCCTTCTTCGCCCGCGCATAGATCTCATCCAACGCGCGATGCCTATCATCGTCGAGGTGGAACTGCGGCTGGAAGTCCCGGATGCGTTGCCGGCATTCCTCCCCTGCCCGATCCTTGAGCGTCATTCGATGCTGCATCCAGGATCTCAGCTTCTCACGCACCAAGCGGTTCGACGAGGGCATGATGTGCCTGAACTTGGACGCGGTGTGGATGTGCGAGATGAACGCCTCCTTGCCCAAGCAGACCTCCCGGAGCAGGTCATACAGGGAATCGTCGATGCTCAGCAGGTCCGGGTGCGGATTGAAGGCCTCGATCATCTCCCGCAGGTAGCTGACCATCTCCACGTCAATGACGAACTGCACGCCGCTGAACAGATCATCTACGCACAGGCTGCCGAGCCCGGAGAAGTCGCGCGCGCCCTGCACGGCGGCCATGAGCGCCACCGCCATCTTCTCCAGCGCAGCCTGCTCGTCAATCGCGCTGGAGGATGTCTCCAGCAGCGTGCCCGGGCGCACGTACCAGCCGGTGCTAACCCTGGCCAATGCCGGGGTGATGCGCGCATGCAGAAAGGCCATCAGGTGTGGCGCAGGTCGGTCATCAGCCCGGCGTGGAGCCTCACCGGCACCTCCAGCTCGGGGTCGAAGGTGCGAAACAGGGTGTAAACGCTGAACATCTCGGCGACATACATCGCCAGCGTAGCGGTGGCGGTGACGGGCTTGGTGATGCCCATCATGGGGTAGTCGAGGATGTGGAACTGAATATTGCGCTGCGTCTTCCACCGCGGGTAGAAATCCAAGAAGATGTCCAGGTCCTTGTCGTCAATCATCATCGGCTGAACGACGCAGAGCGTGATGTCGAAGGGCTTACCCATGACCTGGTGCATCTCGTAGAGAAATGGCGTCTGACTGCGATGCTGGTAGTCGTAGGGCCGAATGTTGTCCGCTTCCTGCCAGCAGATTCTGAAGCAAGCCAGCGCGCGCAGCAGCGGCGGCAGGTCCTGAGGCATGACCGGGTAGTTGCCCCCGATGCCGAACGAGTTGACCAGCTTGATCAGGTCCCGAAGATCCTGGCAGGTCGCAGGCCGGACCTCCTCGGTCTCGATGTCGATGACCTCCATCGAGAACCCGCCGCACGCCATCGTCCACGGCCGGTCCTGCGGTGGTTGCCTCTGACCTTGCGCCGAGCGGCGCAGCCCCTCCTGGTATCTCTCGATGTTGGCGCGCAGCAGGCCCACGTCGAAGTGGACGCGCTCGCCCTCGATGCGCACCCCGGGCTTGCCGCGGATGGCGTCGAGGAATCCGTCATGGCGCACGACCAGGCCCACTTCGGCCGCCAGCCGCGCGCCGAGATCACAGCACCGGTCGAGCAACTCAGGCGTCAGGTCTGTCCCATACTCGGGGTAGGCGTAAATCACCCCATGACCTCGCTCAGCGCCACTCGCTGGCCGGTGCGATGGGCGATCTGCGCCGCCTCGACCACCACTATATGCTCCAGCATGTCCGGGTACGCGGTCGGCGGCTTGCCTGTGCGCACCATGTCGCGCAGCTTGCCCACTATGCGCGCCGCCCCGCGCAGGAACTCCGGGTCGCCGATGGGGCCGGAATGAATGGCGCCGAGCTTGCTGTAGGCCTCGACGTAGAAGTTGCAGCGTTCGGGGAAGACATCCACGCCGGTGTTGAGGATGATGACATCGCGGCCGTTGGCCAGATGCAGGTGCAGGTACTCCAGCGGCAGCGTGCCCATCGCCTCCACCCACTCTACGCCCTTGCCGAAGACGTTGAGGGCCAGGGCGATGCCGTGGATGATGTAGGCGAGGCGATCCTCGATCCCGCCCAGACGGTCGCGCGCCGCGATGTTTTCCTGCGACATCGCGCCGCCGACACCCTTAACCACCCCCAGCTTTACCCCGCCGATCTCCTCGGGCCGGCACTGCATCCCTACCGCCGCTTGCGCCAGCTCGGTCCAGTTCGCCCCTTGCGGGCCGATTTCGTCGAAGCGGCGCTTGAAGCTGTCCGCCGCCACCACCTCGCTCAGGATAGAGGCGCTGTAGAGCGGCGCGTGATGCTTGCACGCGAGGTCAACCATCGCCCGCGCGTCCTGCAGCGTCAGCGCGAACGGCTTGTCCACGAAGGTGGGGATGCACCGCTCCAGGAACGGGGTAGCGAGCGCCAGGTGATCCCCGCCGCCGCCGTCGCAGTCGGATATGAAAGCGGCATCAATGTCGCTGGTCATCTCATCCAGTGCCTCGCACACCCGCGGTTTGCCCAGGAAGGTCTCGCTGAAGTGGCGGGCGCGCTCCGGGTCGCGGTCATAGCACTTCACGCTCTCGAAATCGTCGCAGGTGGGCAGGATGATATGCTTGTCATCGTACCAATCGGTGGCATAGAAGTGCACGATCTTGTTGTGCTTCCCCAGCGGCGTGGGATCGCACGGCGCCATCAAGGCCCCATAGTAGTAGCCGTGCGTATCACAGCGCACCAGGGCGAGGCGAACCTTGCGCGGTCTTCCCATGGTAGCTCCTTCACATGCAAGTCATGGAGTCGTAATGTTCCTCCTGCGCTGGGTCCAAGATTCTGCCCAACCCACTGTCCACTCCTACAGGGGAGCAGTATAATACGGTGCCGCTCCCGCTGGCAACCATCGTTCGGATCTGCGGTTCCCTTCACCGGCCAGGATTCCCTTCTCGCTTCGGCAGCCTGCTGCCGAAGCGAACCTTGTCTTGACCTGGGTTACGTTTGCTTGCCAAAGTGCCCTGGCATCGAAATCTGCCACCTCGTCCGCATCTCCGCAGTCTCGACCTATGGTGAGCACCGCCGAACCATGGCAGGTCGTTTTCCTCCACCGAGGCACCTTGGTTGTAGACGAAGGACCACGGCACGGCCGGCCCCGCACAGACTCGCGTCCGCGGGCCGCTTGCCCGCATCATAGCCCGGCGGCTGGTTGATATTCCCTGCGTTTGAGCCCGCCGCCATGTAAGGCACGTTCATTCCCGACCGCCCGTTCCCATGGTGACAGCCACGTTACGTCCCTTGCGCACCCGCTTGGGCAGCCAGGTCACCTGCTCGGCTTGCGGGAGAAAGCCGTTGCGAACTGGTAAACTCCCTCCGGGGCTACCACCGCTCTCAACTTTGCCGGTCAGCGTTAGCAGGGCCTGCGGATTCCCCTTCACCTTGAGCTTCGCTCCTGGGCGTTTGCCGCCCGGCCGCGGGTCTTCATATGGTTGTCAAATGGCAATGAGACAGGCTGTGCTTGTTAACCGCCCGGGAGGCGGCTCTCGCGGGCGTGTGAGCTTGCCCTCAGCCGTGACCCACGCCGGCCGCGAGTTAGGGCCCTGACTTGCGCCGCGGTTCAGCATGGACTCGCATGAGGTCGGTCCGCAGGGAAGCGATTCTGGCGCGCAGAAGAGCGCTTCAGGTTCGGCCCCTGGTGGCCCGCCGCGAGAACTATCGCAAGCTCGCGCGGAGGGATCAAGAATCAAGAGCAGGGGCACCCGAACTGTACCTTGATTCATCCCCTGAAAGGTCCCAACTTTGCTGAGGATCGACATAGAGGCGAAGTATGAACCGGAGCGGATTGCCGTCAAGGGCAGGACCAATTGTACTCGGCGTTGTTGTCGCGATGATACATGCGCCAGCGTTCGGCAGCGCCGCGGCGGGCACAGACATGGCAAACGAAGTGCGAGCGAAGAGCGATCGTGACAGCTCGCTGTCGGGCCGTGCCGGCTCGAACGGCGCCCTGTGGCCGACCTATCGCCACGACAGCGCGCTGACCGGCTTCTCCCCCCTCAAGGGCGGGCTCGACAAAGCGCCGAGTGTGCTGTGGTCGGCGGACCTGGGCGGCCCCACGGTGGCGGCAGAGCAGGTGCGCCTGGAGGATTTTGACGGCGATGGGCGGGTGGAGCTGCTGCGCATCTTGCCCGATCGCCTCATTTGCCAGGACCTGCGCGGCCGGCTGCTGTGGGATTCGGGCGGCCTCGCGAACCTGGTGGTGGATGACATCCGCGACCTGGCGGGCGACGGCACGCGGGGCATCCTCGTCACCGCGCGCGCGAACCTGGAGCGGCGCCACTACGCTGTGAGCGGCCGCAGCGGCAAGCGCACCCTGCTCTACACCAGCTACAACGAGTTCGGCGGCAGCCGGCGCCTCGGCCACATCCTGCCCGGCGTCCGCGGCCAGCAACTGTGCCTGTGGTGGAGCGCAACGGTGATGTCCGGGGGCGACGTGCCCGCCTACGGCTGCCTGTGGAGCTTCGAGCAAGGAGTGGACGATCCTACCGTCCGCTTTAAGGTCGAGGAGTCTGGGGTTATCTACGCCCCGCAGCACCTCTTCGCCGACATGGATGGCGACGGCCGCACCGAGATGGTGATGATCTCCCATGAGCAGATGTGGCTCTACGACCTGGAGACCGGCGTGCGCAAGGCATACGCGGCCTTCCCGCCGCAAATCCGCTCCTACGTTTCGTACATCGCGGCGCTGCCGCTGGCGTCGGGCGAGCTGCCGTCGCTGCTGCTGATCAACCCGCATATCCCGGGCGTCGAGGTCATCCGCCAGGACGGCAAGTCCGTCCGGCGCGTCTGGAAGCAGGTAGTGGGGCCAGCCGAAGACCAGTACCAGGAGAAGGTCAAGATCACCGCCGGGGCGCGCAATCCTTTCGTTGATCTCGACGGTGACGGGCAGGTCGAGATCCTGGCCGCGGTCGCCAATGAGCATGATGACGGTCTGACCCACCTGGTGATCTTCGGCGCCAAGCGGGGCGAGAGACTGCTCGACGCGGCGGACCTCAAGGTGCTGGCGATTGACGACCTGGACGGCGACGGCAAGCCGGAGGTGCTGCTGCAGAGCGGCGACACGCTGCGCATCGCCGACTGGAACGGCAAGGCATTTGTCAACCGCTGGCAAGGTAAGGGAGCCCAGCCGCTGCTGCAGCCGGAGCGGCCGGAGGGCATCCTCGCCGCGGGAACATCTGTCGGCGCCAATATGCCCCTATGGCGCGCGACACCTGGTGGCCGGGAGTTCCTGATGCGCTTCCCCGACGGCGTCTGGAGCTGCCGCCTGGCTACCGGCGGGGGCCTAGTGCAGGTGGCGAAGGCCGAGCGGCATCCCGCGCTGGGGAACGCGGACCCCCCGAAGCCCGCCGTCGAGACCTTCCGCTGGGACGGCCACACCCTGGTGACGCTTGAGCAGGGCAAGGAAGTGGCCCGCTGGGAGATGCCCCAGCGCCGCGCCTACCTGGCGCCGCCCGCGCTGGTGGGAATGCTTGAGGGCGAACGGCGGGTGGTGGTGCGGGATAGCGACGGGCGACTCGTGTCCTACTCCGAGCGCGGCGACGACCGGCGGGTAATCCTGGAAGGCTGTCCAACCTACGCCGGGGCCGCGACCATCTGCGACCTGGACGGCGACGGCGCGCAGGAAGTCGTCGCCCACTCGGTGGATGCCCAGGGCCGCGCCTGTGTCGCGGTTGCCGACGGGCGAGGACAGGTGAAGCGCCGCATCTATCCGCCCGGGGGAGTGTCCGACTTCGCGCTCGGCCCCACCGGCCGCCTGGGCGCGGGGCAAGGGCGCTGGCTCGTGCTCACGTACGCCCCGCCCTACGACCTGATGAGCGTGGCCGCCTACGACGGCAAGACCGGCGCCCAACTCTGGGTGCGCCATTCCTACGGCCTCTACGGCACCACCCCGGTCAAGTTCGTCCTGCACGTGCCGACCGCGGTCTATGACTACGATGGCGATGACGCTGATGACCTGCTGGCCGCATCGGAGAACTTCTACGGCATCATCAGCGTCAAGGACAACCGCGACCTGGTGCCTGCCCCGCTTTCCCCTCCCTTGTCCGACACCATCCCGGGCCACTGGACCGCCTACGCCACGCCCATGGTGGCGCCCATCCTGGGCGGCGGCGAGCCGCAGGTCTTCTTCAGCCGTTCGTTCGCCCTAGTGCTGGTCACCGACCTGCGCGGCCGGCCGATCTGGCATTATGGCCTCACCCGCGACACCACGCCGGTCGCCCACCCGGCGCTAGCCGACCTGCGCGGCGACGGCAAGCTGGGGGCCGTCATCGTCCAGCCCGATGGCCTGCTGCGGGCCTTCGACGCGGGGCCGCTCGACCGGAAGTGCCCCACCTGTCGCGCTGACCAGCCGCTGACCGATGTCAATCATTCCGGGAGCCTGCTGTGGGAGTTCCGCCTGCCGCCGCCGGTGCAAGACCTCGCCTGCGCCGACCTCGACGGGGACGCCGAGGCCGAGCTGCTGTGCGGCGCGGGCGACGGCGCCCTTTACGCGCTGAAGACGACGGCGGGAGTGTGCCGCATCCTGTGGAGCGTGCCCCTCGGCGCGGCCGTCGGAGCTCCGGTCGTGGCCGATGTCAACGGGGACGGGCGGGCGGAGATCGTGGTCGCGACGGAAGATGGTAAGATTCACTGCCTCGGCCGTGGCGCAGGCTGAGGAGCGTGCAATTATCAAATGGCTTTGGGCCCCCGGTCGAGCGGGAGTCGCGGTCGGCTCATGGGTTCCCGTGGCATTCGATGCCAGATAGTCAGGCCTCGATTGAGCAGTCCGTAGGGAATGGAGAACGGCTGTAGTGGTTAGCCGCCTGTGAGACCGGTACCCACGGGCGGTTCCGTCGGCTGAAGACAGCTCTTTAGGGCAAGTCAGACGCCAGCAAGCCGCTTTACACAGGGCAAACGTCGGCGCT
>DATLAK010000135.1 GCA_035527535.1 Armatimonadota bacterium | reverse complement strand
GGTTGGGCGACGCACCGGGCGCGACCTCGTAGGGGCAAGGCATGCCTTGCCCGTACATCCGCGCCCCGACGAGTCGGGGCGCGCCCAGGGTGACCCCAACCGCTTGCGGTCACAGCCTTGGCGAATCCCCGCTTGCCGATGTCAGGCGGCGGGTGGTATCATGGCGCATCACACTCGATAGGAGCCGCCCGTGACTTCTCGTGAGCGCGTCTTGGCCGCGCTGCGCCACCAGGAAGCGGATCGCATTCCCATTCACGACAGCCCCTGGACCCACACCATCAACCGCTGGCACCGCGAGGGGCTGCCCGAGGATCAATCCCCCGCCGACTACTTCGGCTACGAGATCGTCAGCCAGGGGATGGACCTGTCGTTTCAACTGCCGAAGGAGACCCTCGAGGAGACCGACACTTACACTGTGTACCGCGACGCCAAGGGTGCCACGCGCCGCAGCTTCAAGGACCACGAGTCAACCCCCGAGCTCATTGACTTCACCGTCAATACGCGCCGCGCGTGGGAGCAGCACAAGCCGCGCCTGGCGTGGAACGACACCCGCGTGGACTGGGATAACGCGCTGGAAGCCAATCGCGCGGCGCGGGCTGAGGGGAAGTTCGTCTGTGTCAGCGCCGCCATCGGCTACGACCGCACTCAGGCCTACGTCGGCTCCGAGACGCTGCTAATGGCCATCGCGGAGGACCCGGCATGGGTCAAGGAGATGTTCGACAGCGCGGTGGAGCTGGTGATCACCGGGTGTGAGGAGATGCTCGCCCGCGGGTTCGAGTTCGACGGCGCGTGGATGTTCGACGACCTGGGCTATCGCAACGCCACTCTGTTCTCGCCCGCCGCCTTTCGCGAGCTCGAGTTCCCGTCGCAGAAGCGCGTCTACGACTTCTTCCACGGCCGGGGGTTGCCGACGATCCTGCACAGTTGCGGCCGCGTGGCCGCGATCGCGCCCCAGCTCATCGAGGCCGGGCTCGACTGCCTGCAGCCGCTGGAGGTCAAGGCGGGAATGGACCTGGTCGCGCTCAAGCGCCAGTTCGGCGACGCGCTGGCGTTCATGGGCGGCATTGACGTGCGCGCGATGTCGCATCCCGACCCCGGCGTCATCGAGCGCGAGATCGCCGCCAAGATTCCGGTCGCCAAGCGCGGCGGCGGCTACATCTACCACTCCGACCACTCCGTGCCCAGCGACGTCAGCTTCGAGCAGTACCAGCGCGTGATCGAGTTGGTGCACAAGTACGGCGCGTTCTAGCCCGCATTGTTTCATTCTGAACGCAGTGAAGAATCTCGCCCCCGCATGGCAGGTTCCTCGCGGCGGGCCCGTGCGGCGGGACTCCGAAGCAGTGGGATTGAGCCCCGCCGGTGGCGCCGACGGGGCGAGCTGATGGTTCAGGCCGAGATCTCCTGCATCTTCACCGGCCGCCCCAATGCGGCCGAGCGGTAGGCGGCGACCGCGACCTCCAGCGCGCGCAGGCCGTCGTCCCCGGTGACGCCGAAGGGGCGGTCATTCTCGACCGCGTCCACGAAGTCGGCGATCATCGCCCGGTTGACGTCCGAGCCCCAGTAGTGCCACTCGCCGACGCCGCGGCGGTCATCGTAGAGGTCGAACTTCTGGCGGAAGCCGTTGGCGGCGGCGACGCCGTCGGTGCCCACGATCTGCAGCATCACATCCCCCCACGTCGGGTAGCACCGGGGGCGCGACCAACTGGGGTCGAGGGTGGCGAAGACCCCGTTGTCGAAGGTCACGGTCACCGCGCCGCAGTCGTCGCTGGCGATGTCGTGCATGAGGCGATCTACTTCCGCGTAGACCTCGACCACCTCCGCCTTCAGCATCCACCGCAGCAGGTCCACCAGGTGCACGGAGTGATCGAGCACCGCTCCGCCGCCCGCGAGCTTGGGCTTGGTGAACCAGCCGCCGGGCATGCGCCCGCGGTTGGCGCCCGTGGCGGCGAGGAACTTGCCGAGCGCGCCGTCGTCGCACAGCGCCTTCAGCCGCAGCATCGGCGGCATGAAGCGACAGGGGAAGGCGATCCCCAACTGCACGCCCGCCGCCTCGCAGGCGGCGATCATGCGCCGGCCGTCGGCGGGATCGGCGGCGATGGGCTTCTCGCACAGCACGTGGCAGCCCGCCTGCGCCGCGGGAATGACCCACCGCGCGTGGCGCGCGTTCTCGGCGGTGACGATGACCGCGTCCGCCTTCGCCAACAGCTCGTTGCGCGCCATGAGACGGGTCCCGAACTGGGCCGCCATGCGCTCGCCCCGCGCCTGGCTGCTGTCAGCGATGCCGACCAGGCGCGCGTTGGGCAGTTCCTTGACACAGCGCGCGTAAGCCGACGCGTGGGTGTGGGCGAAGCTCAGGATGCCGATCTTGACCATGCTCTCCTCCGTCCTGCGTAGGGCGGTGGTCTGCGCCCATGATTCACGCCAGCGGCAGGGCCACGACCTCGCCGCGTAGAGTGCTCTGCTCGGCGGCGAGCGCCACCTCCAGCGCGCGGTACGCGTCCTCGGGGGTCACCGATGGCTGGCGTCCGGTGCGCACGCAGTCCATGAACTCGCGCACCTCGGCCGCGTAAGGGCTGTCGGCGAGCGGGCTCTCGGGCACCACCACCGCGGGCGCGCGGCTGCCGCGCTTGGGCTTGCGCCACACGCGCAGCGGCACGGCGGTGTCGCTGTCGTACTCGATGAGCCCGCGGTCGCCGGCGATCTCGAGTTGGGTGTAGAAGATGCCGGGGGTGTGCGCCCAACTGCCCTCGACGTGCGCGATCACCCGGTTGCGGAAGCGCACCGTCACCAGGCCGTAGTCGGTCAACGCCGGCCCCCGGTGGGTCAGCGCCTTGCAGTAAACGCGCTCCGCGGGGCCGAAGCACCAGAGCAGGAAGTCAATGTCGTGGATGGCCATGTCCACCAGCACGCCGCCGCTCATCGCGTAATCCCCGTACCAGTCAGCGGGGGGCTGGGGATGGCCTGAGCAGCGCGCCGTCCGCGCCACCGCCGGCCGTCCCACCGCCCCCTCGTCGAGCAGGCGCTTGGCGAGGGCATACTCGGGGAAGAAGCGCAGCACGTGCCCCACCATCAGGCGCACGCCAGCCTCCTCGGCGGCGGCGATGGCGCGGCGCGCCTCCGCCAGCGTGCGCGCCAGCGGCTTCTCGCTGAAGATGTGCTTGCCGCGCTTGGCGGCGGCCTCGATCAGGGGCGCGTGAAACGGCGTCGGCGTGCAAATGACCGCGATGTCAACGCGCCGGTCGGCCAACAGTCGGCGCCCGTCCCCGTAGGCTCGGGCGCCGTGCTCGGCGGCGAGCCGCTGCGCTCGTTCCTCGACGACGTCGGCGCAGGCGACGACCTGCGCGTCTGGGAATGAGGCAAAGCGTGCCGCGTGGCCGCTTCCCATGCCGCCGCAGCCGATAATGCCAACTCCGTACATCATCTCACCTCGCGCCCACCACGGAATTGCCTACGGATTCGCCGCGCCGCCGCGGGCGTCCTTCCGCAGCGGGGCAGAGGCGAGTGTTGGTTTCGCGGCCAGGAGGAAGGCGTCGGGCGACGGAATAGGTGAGCAGGCAAGCATTACTCGGAGCAAGGCAATGACCGGAGCCGACATCTTACGCGAGCTCACCATCGCCCTGGGCGCCGGCCTCGCGGGCGGCCTGGTGGCGCGCAGCTTGCGCCTGCCTACCATCGTCGGCTACCTGGTGGCGGGCGTCGCCGCCGGCCCCGCTGGGCTCAACGTGGTGCGCGACCTCGACACGGTGACAAGCATGGCCGAGCTGGGGGTGGCGCTGCTGCTGTTCGCCCTTGGCGTCGAGCTCTCCCTGCGCTCGCTGAGGCAGGGGAAGTTGGCCGCCCTGGTGGCGGCGCCGACGCAGTTGGCGCTTAGCGTGGGGCTGGGTTACGGCCTGGGGGAACTGCTGGGCTGGGGCTTCAATCCGGCGCTGATCCTGGGGTTCGCGCTCGCCCTCAGCAGCACCATGGTGGTGGTGCGCCTGCTGGGCGACCGCGGGGAGCTGCATACCAACCATGGGCGCCTGATGATCGCGGTGCTGCTGGTGCAGGACCTGGCAGCGGTGCTCATGGTCGGGGTGCTGCCGTTTCTGGCGGGGACGAGCGCGATGGGGCTGGCCGCCCTGGGCGGGCTGTTGATCAAGGGCCTCATCTTCCTGCTCGGCGTGTTCGTGCTCGCCCACTGGCTGGTGCCGGCCTTGCTGCGGGTGGTGGCGCGCTCCTACAACAAGGAGGTGTTCGTCGCGCTGGCGGCGATGTTGTGCTTCGGCGGAGCCTTCGGTGCCCACTACCTGGGCTTTTCGCTGGCGCTTGGGGCGTTTGTGGCCGGCCTGGTGCTGGGCGAATCCGATTACAGCCACGAGGTGCTGGCCGACATCACCCCCCTGCGCGACCTGTTCGGCATGGTCTTCTTCGTCTCGCTGGGGCTGCTGTTCGATCCCGCCTCGGTGCTCGATCACCCCGCGTGGGCACTGGCCATCCTGGCTGCGGTGGTAGCGGGGAAAGCCGCGATCGTGGTGGCGGCCTGCCTGCTAGCGCGCTTTCACGTGCGCTCTGCCTTGGTGGCCGGCCTGGGGTTGGCCAACGTCGGCGAGTTCTCCTTCGTGGTGGCGACCGTGGCCTTCAGCAGCGGCCTCATCACCCGCGAGCACCTGTCCCTGGTGCAGGCGGTGGCCGCCATCAGTCTGCTGCTCAGCCCCGCGCTCTTCGGGGCCGGCGGGGCACTTTACAGACGTCTGCGCCTGGTCGCCGCCGCCGACGAACAACTCGCGCGCGAGGAGCTGCGCGACCTGCCCCAGGGCTGCGCCGAGCGGGAGGCGTTCGTGCTGCTGTGCGGCTACGGGCGCGTCGGCCGCCACGTGGGGGAGACCCTGCTCGAGGACGGCGAGCACTTCGCGGTGGTGGATTTCGACCAGGGCGTGGTCGCCGAGCTGCGGTCGCGCGGCACCCCCGCGTTCTACGGCGATGCGGCCAGTTGGCGAGTGCTGGAGGCCGCCGGCGCCGAGCGCTGCTGCCTGGCGGTGCTTGCCCTGCCCGACGCCATCACCACGCGCCTGGCGATACGCGCCCTCAAGCGCGTGAACCCGCACCTGGCGGTCCTCGCCCGCGTGCACCCGACCGAGGAGATTGACCCCATGTACCGCGAGGGCGCCGACGAGGTGGTGCAGGCCGAATTCGAGGCCAGCCTGGAGATCATACGCCACACCCTGCTGCACCTGGGCCGCGAGCCCGCCGCGGCCCAGGCGAGGGTGGATGCCGTGCGCCGCCAGCGTTACCTCGCGCTGCGGCGCCGGGACCGGCCGGACGACGCGGGCTGACCGCCCCCACCGGGCGCGACCCCACCCGGTGGCACAGGCGCCGCCGGCTGTGGCCGCGCCGCGGCGTCTGCCAGTCGCGCGTCCTCAGCGCGATTCACACGCCGCGATCAGCTCCGCCTCGGGGTAGAGCACCCCCGCCGCAAACGCCCCCTCCAGGCGGTAGGGATCCATGTGGTCGCCGGCCGAGTAGTACACCGTCAGCAGCGTGCCGTCGGGGAAACGCACGGTGCTGGGGTAACCGCAGTCCCCGCTCGGGCGGTCATCGTTGAAGACAAGCTTGCGCTCCCCGTCCCAGGAGTGCCCGCAGTCGCGGCTGACCATGCCCTGCACGCCGAAGGGCTCGTGGCGGTGGCCATAAGCTAGCAGCACCCACCCATTGCCCAGCAGTGTCAGGTCCGCCGGATGCTCGCCGGCATCGGTCACGGGGATGGCTGCTGACCAGGTGCGGCCGTCGTCAAGGGACTCGCTCACCGACACGTAGGCGGAGATGTGCTTGGGATCCTCTGCGCGCAGCGCCGCAATGAGTGTGCCATCGGGGCAGCGCAGAAACGCGATCTCGGTGAACCCCGCCCCCACGAGCGAGGGATCGCCCCAGGTGCGGCCGCCGTCGGTCGAGCGCAGCAGGTAGGAATGTGGCCGCACGGCGCTGCCGCGCGTCTCGTCGCCTATTCGTGCGCCGTAGATGGCCATCCCCAGCGTGCCGTCGGGGAAGACGATCATGCGCCCGTAGGGCGACCGTCCGTCGAGCGGCTGGAAGCCGAGCGGATGCGGCGGCTCCCAACTGTGGCCGCCGTCGTGGGAGCGGACGACCAGCGTATGGATGGCGCCGACGTGAGGATCCCAGCGCCCCTGATCATCATAGCAGTTGGCGTGGAAGTAGGCCACGACCAGCGCGCCGTCCGGCGCGGCGCCGACCGCCGGGTTGCGGTCATCCCAGTCGCTGTCCACGATTACCGACGGCGGCAGCCAGGTGGCGCCGCCGTCGCGCGAGCGCACCAGCTCCAGCCGGCCCTCGATACCCACGTGCCCCGCACCCCCACGCAGCACCGCCACCACCTCGCCTGAGGACGGGTAAGCCTCGCGCTTCCCCAGCAGCGCCAGCACCGGGAAGTAGCCGGCCTCCCGCACCAGCGCAACCTCCCTCGCTCCGGGCAGCTTGCGTACGTCAATGGAAGCGCACATGATTCCCTCCGGCGGTCGCGCCAGCGCGTCTGTGAGCCGGCCGCTGGTGCTCCGTCAACCTTCATCTGATGGATACGGCATACCCCGTAGGGCAGGAGCTTGCCTCCTGCCCCGGAGCTAGCTCGCCTGCGGCTCGCCGCGGGCCAGCCGCTCCAGGCAGTTGAGTTGCTCGGGAGTGCCGAGCGCGATCAGCACGTCACCCGCCTCGAGCACGCGCTCCGGCGACGGGTTGGTATGAAAACGGCCATCCGGGCCGCGCACGGCGATGACGCCGGCCCCGCACTGCTCCCGAATGCGGGCCTCCCCCAGGGGGGTCCCGGCGAAGCTCGCCTCGGTGGTGACCATCACCTCCGCCAGGTCCAGGTCGGTCTCATCCACCCGCAGCCACAGGTCGAGGAAATCCACCAGCACCGGGTGCAGCAGCGCCGCCGCCATCTGCCGTCCGCCGGTCACGTAGGGCGAGATCACCCGGTCCGCGCCGGCGCGCGTGAACTTGCCGTGCGAGGTCGCGCTGGCGCAGCGCGCGACGATGTAGAGGTTGGGGCTAAGCGCCCGCGCGCTGATGGTGATGAACAGGTTGTCCTCATCGCTGGAGGCAACCGCCACCAGGCTCTTCGCCCGCTCCACCCCCGCCGCCAGCAGCATGTCGTCCTCGGTCGCGTTGCCGGCGACGAACAGGACCCCCTCGTCCTGCAATCGGGACAGCTGCTCGGGATTGTGTTCAACCACCACCAGGTCCGCCCCGTGGCGTGCGAGCTGGCGCACGATCTCCTGCCCCATGCGCCCGTAGCCGCAAATGATGTGGTGATCCGTGAGCTTGCCGATGGTTTTCATTCGTCTCCGCCTGCCCCAGAAGTCCACCAGTTGCGCGCTCACTACCAGGTCCGCCCCGTAGCGCAGGGCGAAGGTGGCGGTGGCGAGCCCGCCCAGGATAAACAGGATGGTGAAGAGCTTACCCGCGGTGCTGAGCGAGTGCACCTCGCGGTACCCCACGGTGGAGATGGTGATCACCGTCATGAACATCGCATCCACCGGGTTGTAGTGCTCGAAGCGCCAGTAGTACAGCACCGCGATTACCACCAGCGCCGCCAGCGCCGCCACCGCCAACTGCAGCGCGCGCAGGCTCGTGCGCTGGCGCTCGCGCACCGCCAGCACGTTGACGCCGGCGGTGGGCTCCCCTCGCTGATAGCGCGGCTCGTAAATCGCTCGCCTCCTCGCCGGCCGCCGCCTGGGTGCCGGTCGCGGCGTACGCTTTCGCCCCGCGGGTGCGTTATCCTGTCACCGCCCGCGGGGCGGCGCCACCCAAAGCAGGCGGGGCACAGGTCCAGCACCTGTGCCCCGCATATCACCTGCCGGCTGCGCCCCGGCGAGAGGCGCGGATCGCCCCCGGCCCCACCGCGGTCGCCGCTATTCCTCCTCGATATGCTTCTCCAGCCGGCGCATCGCCTGCTCCAGGCGCTCCTGGCGTTGGGCACTGGTCATGTCGCCGCGGGTCCTCTCGATGATCGAGCGCGTGACATCGGTGGTGCGCTTGAGGTTGTTGGTGATGGCGCTGGGGTAATCGAACGACACCAGCAGGTAGTAGATGTCGTCCATGGCGGTGAGCAACTCCTCGCCCCAGGTGGGTTCGGCCTGGCGCATCTCGTCCAGCACGTGGCGCCGCAGCTCCCCCACCGCCTCCGCCAGGCCGTTGAGATAGGCGGCATAATCAACCTTCAGCTCGTCGGGGTCGGGCACCGGCTCGCGATGGATGAGCGCCAGCGTCAGCCGCGCTTCGGCGTATTCCTTCTGCGCGTCTTGGGCAAAGCCCGCGCTGTAGATCTCCGGGTGGCCCCTGAGCAGCTTGCGCGCCTGGGCGACCATTTCCCCGGTGACGACCAAGAGCTTGCGCGCGTCGTCGAACTCGCCCCGATGCACGGCGCGGATGGCGTTCGCGCTGTTGCGGATCACCTCTCGCGACAGCGCTAGCGCCTTCTCCCGCGCCGCATCCTTGGCGTCGAAGTCAGCCCGTATCTTGTTGCCGATCTGCCCCAGTCGCGCCAAATCCATTCGCCTCTTGCCTCCCGGCCCTGATCATTCGCACGTCGCTGCCGTCGGAGCTCCCGGGCGGCGACTATCCGTGCCCGCCGCCCTCCGCCAGCGCCACCCGCGGCGGGTTGATGAAATCGTGGTACTTGTCCGCCACCGCGCCGCCGCCGGCGTCCCCCAGATGGAGGTAGATCCGATAGCGCAGCGCCATCGTCTCGCCCGGGTGGAGCACATGGCTGCCGTCGCGGGCGGGGTCATCGAAGTAGTGCGACAGCGCGAAGGGGTTGGCGGTCATGAGGCCGTAATCGCGCACGTGCCAGTAGGTGGGATGGCGGAAGCTGTTGGGGTGATCGAAGATGGCGATGCCCACGATCTCCCCCTGCACCGGCCCCGAATAATCGCACCAATGCGCGCGCTTGCCCCAGGTCTCGGCTTCCTGCACCCCGCCATAGGCATTCTCGATGCGCCCATCCAGCTTGGCGTCCATCGAGGTCGCCACCCGCACCCCACACAGCCCGCCCTCCTTGGTGTCGCCGAAGCGCACTTCTCCCGCGCTCGGGCGCAGGTCCAGGTCGAGATCGAAGCAGCGCCACTCCGCCGGCAGGTTGTAGAAGATCATCGCCAGCCGCTCCTCCAGCAGAGGCTCGCCGCCCGCGGTCACCCACTGGGAGCGCGCCTCGAGCACCCCCATCACCGGTCCCGCCTCGCGGCGCGCGAAGTCGCGATGCACGGTGCGCCCGTGCCCTTCTAGCTCGCTCCAGTTGTCGGTGCCGTTGACGTCGCCGTGGGCAACCCATACGGAACGATGATGAATGTGGTCGCTCCTCTCCCCCGCCGGCCCTTGCGCCATCGGATAGTCGCGCGTCACGTGGCGCCCGCCGGGGCCGATCAAAGGGTGCAGGTTGGGGCGCGCCAGCTCGCTGCCGAAGTTGTAGGCGGTGAAGAGGTCGCCGTCGAGGTTGACCTCGATGCGCCCCGCTCCGGCGTCGGCCAGCTCCACCCCCGCTCCCGCCGCCGGAGGCTGCGGCGTGAGGGCGAACTCGCGCGCGTGCCCCGGCGCCAGGTCCTCCAGGATCCACGCGAAGCAGATCTCCTGCGCCCCCGCCAGCCACGGCATCAGTTGCGCCGGGGCGGTGTGATCCGCAGTCAGGTCGGTGATGCCAAACACCGCCGGCAAAGGCTCCCCCGCCCACGGCAGGCGGGTTATCAGCGGGCACTTGTGGCGATGGTGCGGGCCCGCGCTGACGACAAACCGTTGGTCCTTCATTGCGTTCTTCCTCCGAGGAATTGGCGGCGCAGCCGTCCTCGGCTGCGCCGCTGCGGGCATTGGCAGCAGCGGCGGCTGCCCCGCTATTTGCGCAGTTTTCCCTAAGCGGCGAACTTCTCCCGCAAGTGGGCCAGGCTGCGCGCGGCGATGGTCTGCGGGTCGGGGGTGAAGTCGAACACCTCCACCGACACGTAGCCCTGGTAGCCGACGTCGCGCAGGGCCTCGGCGATAGGGCCGAAATCGGTGTCGCCGAAGCCGGGGCCGCGCAGGTTGGCGTCATTGGCGTGGACGTGGGCGAGCAGGTCGCCGTTGGCGCGGATGATGTCGGCGATCGGCGTTCCCTCCGAGCTCATCGCCTTGACGTCGAGCATCATCCGCAGGTTGGGGTGCCCCACCTCCTCCACCAAGCGGCGCGCCTCCGCCGCGGTGTTGATGAAATCGGTCTCCCGCGGCGAGAGCGCCTCCGGGCAGATGGTCACGCCGCGCGCCGCCGCCCGCTCCAGCGCCGGCCGCAGCGCCTCCTGGGCCAGCTCCCAGGCCTGCTCGTAGGTGAGACCGGCGGCGACGTTGCGCTGCTTGGGCGAACCCAAGATCATGATCCGACCACCCAGGTCCCCGCAGAAATCCACCAGGTCGGCCAGGTACTGCGCGGTGCGCGCGCGGATCGCCGGCTCCGGCGTGTTGACGTACAGCCCCTGCGGCGACACCAGCAGCCAGTGCAGCCCCACCACCTCCAGCCCCGCCCGCCGCGCCTGCTCGCGCAGCTGCTGCCGGCGCGCGGGCGGCACCTCGTTGACCGCCGCGGCGAGGGTGAACGGGGCGACCTCGACGCCGTCGTAGCCGGTGGCGGCCGCGAACTCACACACCCGCTCCCACGGCCAGTTCTCGAACAGCTCGTTGCAGATCGCGAATTTCATGCCTGCTCCGTCCGTCCGTGGAGTGTCAACGTGAGGCCCCGGCCCATGTGATTCCGAGCCCCAGCGAGGAATCCCTGACCTCCTACCCCCATTGGGGATTCCGCCAAAGGCCGACGAGTCCTCGGTTGCGGGGTTTACCCCCTGGCGCCGACCGGCTCCCCCGGAATGACATCCGCAGAAAGCTGCGGGTGACCGCGCAGGCTACGGCGACCAGTATATGGGATTGCTCCACGCCACTCGTCCCTGCTGATCCGCGCACTCCACGCGCACGTAGCTCACCTCCGGGGGCGGCGTGAACTCCGCGCGCCCGATGCCCGCGGCCCCTTCGGCGCGAAAACGCTTACCCCTGGAATTATCGCAGATGAAGCTGATGGTCGCCACCGACGAGCAGGTCACGCGCACCGCGCCTTCGAACACCTCAATGCCGGTGATGCGTGGGCCGCGCGTGGAGTAGAAGTGCCCCGCGCGCAGCGCGGCCATGACCGCCTCGCGCTCCAGCCGCCGCGCCTTGAGCACCACCCACCCCTGCCCGTGATCCGGGCGCCGCCAGTGCGCGTCATCCACCGCCAGCCCCCACAGCCGCTGCCCGCGCGCCAGCAGCTCGTCCCAGTGCACCGCCGACAGCCCCTTGGCGATGCTCTCCTCGCACGTCGAGTTGTACACCTCGACGCCCAGCGCTCCCTGCAGGCCCTGCAGGTCGTGCGCGGTCGCACCGCTCCAATACGGATGCGCCAGGATGGCCTCGCCGCCCGCCGCGCGGATGGCATCAATCGCCGCCTGCGCCCCCGCGCCTTCATCCACGACCGGCTCGGCGGTAACGCCCAGCCCGACGATGTGATAGTCCCCACCGACCTCGGTGCGCCCGACGTTGAGCTCGATGCCCGGCAGCGCCAGGAACGAGTCGTCGCTGGCGCTCGCGGCATGGGTGAGCCGGTTGTGGTCGGTGATGGCGGCGAAATGGTAGCCCTGCTCGCGGTACCAGGCCAGCGCCGCGGCCGGCTCGAGCGCGGCGTCCGATTCCGTGGTGTGGAAGTGCAGGGCGCCGCGATACCATTGGCCGGGCAGCGCCCAGGGGGTGCGGTAGTTCACGTGCCGCGTTGCGGGCGTTGCCGCGGGGATATCGGAAGACTGCGGCTCGTCCACCGGGCCGCGAGTGGGGTCAGTCATGAGCGCCTCCATGTGCGTCGCGTGATTATAGGACAGTCTCCGCTCGGCGTCAACTGGCGCGCCTGGTGATCCAGGGGTGTGGCAACGGAGAGTGGGGCTGCGCGAATCAACGCTCCCCTTTCCAGGGGGAGGATGAAGGTGGGGTGGAGCGCCATCGGTCCGTGCCCGGACAGCCATACCCACTGAAAAGGAACACACCCGTCCGCCATCAATGCCCGGCCATGCTGCCGTCAGAGCGTATTGCCGGCGCAACCGGGTTACGCTACGCTTGGGAATAATTCTACTAGAGGCTTGACAATATATATATATGATGGTATATTATTAATGAGCAGAGTGATAATGGCAAGTTCGCTGCCTATTGAGTGCCCGAGCTGCGGCCACAAGCTTGCCGTCAAACGGCTGTCTTGTCAAGACTGCGGCACCGAGGTCGAGGGGTTGTACGAGCTGCCGGCCCTGGCTAGCCTGGGCCGCAGCGACCAGGAGTTCATCCTGCAGTTCGTGATGGCAAGCGGCAGCCTCAAGGAGATGGCGCGCCTGCTCGGGGTCAGCTATCCCACGGTGCGCAACCGATTGGATGAGATCATCGGCAGACTGAGCCGCTCGCAGCGGCAGCCGGAGGGCGAGAATGACTGACACAGCGCCAGACCCCCACCCCCCCGGGCCCGGACTCCGGGAACGGCTATTCGATCCCTTCACCTACGTCGCCGGCGCCCGCTCCCTGGCTCTGGGGCTGGCGGCCATCATGCTTGCCGGCTTCGTCGGCTCTTTCAGCAACACCCATTTCGACGGCGTCCTGGACGCCCACACCGGCGTCCCCGCCCGTCTTCCGTTGTTCCTGGGTGAGGGGCTGGTCAACTGGCTGTGCGCGGCGACGGTGCTGTTCGTCATGGGGAAGCTCGCCTCGAGGACCGCTTTTCGTGCGATCGACCTGTTCGGCACACAGGCCATGGCCAGGTGGCCGAGCGCGATCACGGCGGTCCTCGCCCTTGCCCCTCCATACCAGCGATACTTGGTCGCGGTTACGCGCAGCCTGATGAGCAAGGGTCGAATGCCTGCGGCCCCGGCGACCGAGGTAGCGGTTTTCGCCGTGGTGCTGCTGGGCGCGATCATGGCGGCCGTGTGGATGGTCTGGCTCATGTACCGCTCCTACAGCACTTGCTGCAACATCAGGGGCGCCGCGGCGGTCGGCACGTTCATCGCAGGGCTGCTGGTCGCTGAAGCAGCGTCGAAGCTGATCTTGTTCGACCGCGCGGGCC
>DATLAK010000134.1 GCA_035527535.1 Armatimonadota bacterium | reverse complement strand
GATCGCGCTGGTCAAGGTCGTCTTGCCGTGATCCACGTGCCCAATGGTGCCAATGTTCACGTGCGGCTTCGTCCGCTCAAACTTCCGCTTGCCCATGATCTCGCTCCCGTGCGGCGCCATCCGCGCCGGCCGCCCTAAGCTGGAGCCCACGCCCGGGATCGAACCGGGGACCTTATCCTTACCAAGGATACGCTCTGCCAACTGAGCTACGTGGGCGTTCCTGCATCCGGTCGCGGCCGCCACGCCTGGTGGAGGGAGGAGGATTCGAACCTCCGAAGGCATTCGCCAGCAGATTTACAGTCTGCCCCCTTTGGCCGCTCGGGAATCCCTCCCCATTTACCTAGATGTCCGGGGCACCGACGTCCCCGGACCAACCTAAACTAGCACATTCGACGCTGCGCTGTCAAGCCTGAATCCCCCGAGGGTTGGGACCTCGAAGAGTGGGGATAATGCACTGCCGGATGTGGGAGCGGCGCCCCGCCACACTGCTGGCGGGCAAGCCCTCCGCCGGCGGGCAAGCCTCGCCTGTCAGGCAGGCGCCGCTCTGCGGCGCCAACACCCCGAGCGGTCGGAGTGCCACATGGTGAGTGCCTCAATCCATCCCCACAAGAAAAAGGTCACACCCCCCACGGCTGAGGCCCCAACATGCCGGCCCGAGCATACCGCGCTCGCGCATGGTTTTGCTGGAGTAGGCGAGGGCGACGACCCGCGACCGTCGCTGCACCGCTTGGCCCCGCAGGACCGCCGTCAAGCGCTGACGCGGGAACCTTACAGATGCTCTCGCAACCCGCCGCCCGGGCGCTTCCACGGCAGCGCCGCGAGCACGGGCCGGCGCGCCGTCCGCCACCATACAGCGCGACTGACCGGGAGGCGGGTCCCGGCCAGTCGCGCACATCAGGCATCACGCCGCAGGCCACCGCGATGGCCTGCGGCATAGTGCCTAGGTCGTCACCATCATCTTCTTGAGGCTGCGGCCGATCTTGCGCTTGGCGCGCTGCAGCGCATTATCCACTGATTTGACGCGGCGGTGCAGATCCGCCGCGATCTCCTGGTAGGACTTGCCCTCCAAGTGGCTGCGCAGCACCGCGGACTCGAGGTCGCTGAGGTCACGCCGGATGCGTTCGCACAGGTCATCCGAGAACTGCTGGGTGACAACCACATCCTCGGGATCACTGGTATCGCTCTCGGCGAGGGTATCGAGCAGGGTGCGGTCGGAATCGGAATCGAAGAGGTTGGCATGCAGAGAGACATAGGAGTTGAGCGGAATATGCTTCTGACGGGTCGCGGCCTTGATGGCGGTGAAGATCTGGCGGCTGATACAGAGCTCGGCAAAGGCGCGGAACGGAAGCAGCTTGTCGTTGCGGAAATCGCGGATGGCCTTGAAGAGGCCGATCATTCCTTCCTGGATGATGTCGTCGTGATCGGCGCCGACCAGGAAGTAGGACCTGGCTTTTCCCTCCACGATGTTGCGATACTTCGCCAGTAGATGCTCGGTAGCGCCCTGGCTACCGCCCTTTGCGTATCTTACAACCTCCTCATCGAGCATGCATTGGAAGTAGACAATACCGCCGTCGCGAATGCCGATTTCAGCCATCCGTTAGCCTCCACGGACCTGGGGGGTGCGCACAACCCGCCTGCCTGTCTCCCACCGTACCCCGGGGGACCGACAGTGACGTCTCGATGCCAGTTCTCAAGCTGCCATACAAGGCGCAACGCGTGATTGACCCTAGGAAATCCACGTGGCTTCGGGCCCTGCCTAGACCACGGCGGATTATATTCCAATTGGCTGAAGAAGTCAACATTAATCACGCGCGGATTTTTCGGTCACCGCCGGCGTTCGCGAGCGACCGCGGCGGCTCGGCTTGCGTCCCGCCGCGGTCACCATCCGCATTGACCTCCGGCGCGTTACCCGGCGCGGCGGAGGCGGCGGGCGCTGGCGGTTGCTCCGGCGCCGACGGCCCCGCCCGGATGACCCCGCGCTGCGCGGCGTAGTAGCTGGAGGTGACGTCAGTGACGTTACCTCCGTCCCCCGTGATGGTGCGTATCAGGCGCACCCGCAGCCCCGGCCGTGCCGGAATCTCGATCTTACGCTCTCCCACAGCCAGCGTCGAGTCCTCTATGGTCCGCGCCGCAGGGGGCTCCACCTGCTGCACCCGGCGCACCAGTTCTACCCGCGGCGGCGGCCCATGCCCCAAGGCCCGACAGATGAGTCTGCCGCCCTCCACCCGCGCCCACAGCACGACGGGATGCTGCAAGCTGTTGCGGAACTTGAGATCCATGACGCCCTGCACCACGGTCGCGTCGAGCCCCGCGGGCGTGTACGGCACGGGATGGGAGTGGTGGCTGCGCTTGACGGTAGCAAGTCCCGCCCGCAGCGCCACCTGGTAGAGGGTGGAACTCACCTGGCACGCGCCCCCGCCGGTGCCGGGCACCAGTTTCCCGGCGACAATAACCGGGGCGGTGCGGTATCCCTGGTTCTCGGTGCGCGGCCCCACCACTTCGTCGTAGGAGAAGACCGCGCCCGGCGCCAGCAGGTAACCGTCCACGGCCGCGGCCGCGAGGGCGATGTTGTGACGCCGGTTGCGGGAGCTGCCGGCCACCGTCGTGACGACGGTGACGAGCACGGTATCTATGCCGTTGAACTTGTCGGCGGTCACCGCCGGACCCACGAAATGCGCTGGCAGGCGCAGGGGGCCACGACACCCCTCGCGCGCCCAGTCCCGGATCGCCTCCAGCGCCTGCCCGGTTTCGACCACCACGCCCGGTCTCCCCGGGGTGACGCGCACCGCATGGCCGTCAAGCTCGGTCTGCGCGCTTACTGCGGCACGGTCGAAACGCTTGGCACACTGCGCGGCGAACAGCGCGACCTGCTCCGGGTCGGCCTCCATGGGAACAGCGATATCGGTGCGCCGCCACTGTGCGTGGATGCGAGCGGCAAACTGGCGCAGGGGCGAGCCGGTCCTGCCGATGGCGTAGGCCTGCTGCACCGCCCCCTGAATGTTGGGCGATACGCCGGTGTCCGCTACCGTGCAGGTGAATCTTCGGTCTGCGACCACGACCGTTGCCGGGATCTTCGCGGGAGGGGTGACCGCGTTGAAAATCTTGTCGTTCAACTTGTCCTCATCGCGCAGTCCGCCAACTGCGGCGCCGGCGACGAAGATGTTGGGGTAGATCTGGCCGCGGTCAGCCGTCATCCCCGCGAGCCCAATGCCGGTCACTAGCAAGACGGTGACGAGGATAGCCAGCCCCCGCGGTCGCCGAGCGCGGCGCACTACGCGCGGGGCGCCGTCTGCGGGTGCCATGTCATGATGCTTTGCGCCAAGTGGTTCCATCAACACGATCCTCCAGGCTGACGCCGAGGGCGGACAATCGGCTGCGGATCTCGTCCGCCAGGGCGAAGTCGCCCGCTGCCCGCGCCCGCTCGCGCAAGCTCACCAGCAGGTGCATGAGTTCGTCCGCCAGGCCCTCCCCCTCCCTGTGCTCGGCGTCGAGAGTCAGACCCAGGGCCTCAGCGAGCTCTCGCAGCGCCGCCAGCGCCTTGGCGAACGACGGGCCGTGCGCGCGCGTCGGAGCGGTGCGCTCGTCGGCGAGGCGATGGACGTGAGCAACCAGGTCAAAGAGCGCGGCCAGCGCCCGCGGCGTGTTGAAGTCATCGTCCATCGCGCCCGCGAACTCGCGCCTGGCCACGTCCGCGGTCTGCTCCAATTCCAGCAGGGGCTGCGCGCCCTGCTCGCCGCTGTCGGCGCGGGCGATCATGCGTTCCAGGTGGGCGCGGCCGATCTCGAGGCGCTCGAGCGCGCTGCGGGCTTGATCCAACGCTCCATCGGTGAACTCGAGCTGCTGACGGTAATGGGCGGACAGAAAAAGGAACCGCAGCACCGGTGGCGGATAGTGCGCAAGCACCTCTCGCACCGTGAAGAAGTTGGCCAGCGACTTGGACATCTTCCTGCGTTCGAGCGTGAGCATTCCCCCGTGCATCCAATAGCGGACAAAAGGCGAATGCCCGGTGACCGCCTCGGACTGCGCGATCTCGTTCTCGTGATGCGGGAAGATCAGATCCGCGGCCCCGCCGTGAATATCCAGCTCTTCGCCCAGCAGCGTCGTGGACATGGCGGTGCACTCGATGTGCCACCCCGGGCGGCCTTTCCCCCACGGGCTGTCCCACGACGGCTCGCCGGGCTTGGCTGACTTCCACAGGCCGAAGTCGAGCGGGTCGCGCTTGCGCTCGTCCACCTCCACCCGCGCGCCGGCCAGCAGGTCATCCGGGTTGCGCCCGGATAGCCTGCCGTAGCCCTCGAACTTGCGCACCTCGTAGTACACGTCACCATCCACGACGTAGGCGAATCCGCGCTCGATCAAGGTGGATACGATGCGGATCATGGCTTGCAGGTACTCGGTGGCGCGCGGCTCGTGGCCGGCGTGGCGCACCCCCAGGGAATCCATGTCCTCGAAGTAGGCTTGGGTATAGCGCCGGGCGATGTCATCCGCGGACACGCCTTGCTCGCTGGCGGCCTTGATGATCTTATCATCGACATCGGTGATGTTGCGCACCATCTCGACGTCATAGCCGGCGAACTCCAGGTATCGGCGGATGATGTCGAAGCTGACGAAGGTGCGCGCGTTGCCGACGTGGATGTAGCCGTACACCGTCGGCCCGCACACGTACATGCGAACGCGGCCCGGTTCGCGCGGGACGAAGGGCTCTTTCCGGCGCGTGAGAGTGTTGTAGATGACCAGTCCCAACTGAGCCTCCACCGACGGTTGCGCGCCGTCCCCATCATGGCGGCCGGTGCCGGATGCGCCGGCTACGCTTGGGGAGGCGAGGCGGGCAGCGCCTGACGCTCCCGCTTGAGCCTCTCGATCTCCTGCTCCAGGGAGCGGACGCGATCGCGCAGCGCCCCCAAGTGCGAGTCTATCCGCTCCATGCACTTGTCACAGGGGTCGGGCACCGCGCCGTGCTCCAGCGACGGCTCCGCCACCCGCTTGCCGTTCTGCACCACCACCCGCGCCGGAACTCCCACCGCGGTCGCGTTGGCCGGAACCGACTTGAGCACCACCGACCCGGCACCGATGACCGTGCTGTCGCCAATCGCGATAGCGCCCAGGATCTTGGCCCCCGCGCCCAGGGTGACATTGCTGCCAATGGTGGGGTGGCGCTTTCCCCGCTCCTTACCGGTACCACCCAAGGTCACGCCCTGGTACATGAGCACGCGGTCACCGACTTCCGCGGTCTCGCCGATAACCACGCCGGTGCCGTGGTCTATGAAGACCTCGCGCCCGATGCGAGCCGCGGGGTGGATCTCGATGGCGTTGAGAAAGCGAGCGAACTCCGACAGGCAGCGCGCCAGAAAGTGCAGCCGGTGGTTCCAGACCCAGTGCGCCACGCGATGCATGAGGATGGCGCGCACTCCCGCATAGCACAGCAGCACCTCGATCCTGCTGCGCGCCGCCGGGTCGCGCGCCAGCGCGGCCGTGAGGTCTGCCCGAATCTCGGAGAACATGCGGGGCGCAACCTTCCTTCGCGTTCGCCGGCCCGGTCACCCTGCGGGGCGCCTGGCCTGCGAATCCGCGCCTCGGGTAAAGTATAGTTAACCCCGCGAGGTGGTGTCAAGCAAACCGAGACCTGGGTGGGCGCAGCCGCGCGGAAGCCGCATGCCGCCGGCACCGGCTCCTGCCGGCATCGCCTGCAGCGTGGTCAACCATGAGACGACGCACGGCGGCGCGCTGCAGGAGGCCGCGCGGGACGGACAGAAGAGCCAGGCGTGGCATGTGTTGACGTCATCATACCGAACCGCAATGGTCGCGCCGTCCTGCCCGGCTGCTTGGCGGCCCTGGAGGCGCAGACCTATCGCGGTTTCTCGACCTTGGTGGTGGACGACGCCTCGACCGACGATTGCATCGCCCGTGTCCGGTGCGACTTCCCCGCGGTAGGTATCCTGCAACTTCCGCGCGGCCTCGGGTTCGCCGGCGCGGTCAACAGTGGCATCCGCGCCACCCGCGCGCCCTACGTGGCGCTGCTCAATTCGGACGCCGAGCCCGCGCCCGACTGGCTGGCGGAGCTGGTGCCAGCGATCGAGCAGCACCCGGAGGTTGGCTGGTGCGCGTCCAAGATGCTGTTTCCCAACGGCTTGATCAACTCCGCCGGCCAGGTTTTCCTCCCCCGCGGACACGCGGCCGACATTGGATTCGGCGAGCCCGAGCGCCCGGAGTTCGCACAGCCCCGATACGTCTTCGGCGCCTGCGCCGGCGCGGCCCTCTACCGCCGCCGCATGCTGCAGGCGGTGGGGCTGTTCGACGACGACTTCTTCATGCTCGCGGAGGACGTGGATCTCAGCTTCCGCGCCCAGCTGGCGGGTTGGCGATGCCTCTACGTGCCGGGCGCGACCGTCATTCACCGGCACGCGGCAACTCGCCGCGCCCTGGGATCGCTCAACGAGTTCTACTCCGTGCGCAACAGCTTGTACTGCGACCTCAAGAACCTGCCGACCAGCCTGTGGCTTAAGTATATGACGTCGTTTCTGCGCTACCAGTGGAGCGCAGCCTTCGAGTGGACCGCTCGCGGTCGCTGGCGCGCGTGGGCGGCGGCTCACTGGTCGCTGCTGGCGGATCTGCGCACGGTGCTGCGCAAGCGAGCGCAGGTGCAGGATGGCGCTGCGATCTCCGCGGGGCAACTGGAGCGCAGCTTCTGGCCCCAGCCGCTGGAACCGAGAAGGAGATGAGGATACTCGCGCTGCGCACGCTCCCCAGCCACGAGTTCCTGCAGGCGCTGCAGGCGCTGAGGATGACCCATCCGGGGTGCGAAGTGA
>DATLAK010000133.1 GCA_035527535.1 Armatimonadota bacterium | reverse complement strand
CCGCCCACCAGAATGCCGATCGCGTACAGCACCAGCTCCGGCGACATCGTCTCCGAGAACATCGGGCTCTCTCCCTCACTACCGCGGATACGGGATGTGCTCGACCAGCGGGATGCCGACGACCGGCGCCAGGACGCACATCACGATCAGCGCCAGCAGCGCGATCGTCATCGGCGCCGGCAGCGGATTATGCTGCACCGCCAGCACCGGCGCCGATGGTTCGCCCAGAAACACCTTCTGCGCGACGTAGAGCATCCACGCGAACGAAATCAGGCTCTCCAGCAGCACCAACCCCAGGATCACGGGGCCGAATCCACCGCTCACCTGCAGCGATCCCGCCAGCAGGTAAAACTTGCTCCAGAAGCACGCCAACGGCGGCACCCCGGTCACCGCCAGCACCCCGACTATGAACGCCACGCCCACCAGCGGCAGCTTGCGTCCCACCCCGCTGAGCTCGCGGATGGAGCGCGTGCCGGTGGCGTAGGCGATGGCGCCCACGCTCAAGAAGAGGGTGCTCTTGGCGAACCCGTGATTGATGATGTGCAGCACCCCGCCGCGGAAGGCGAGCCCCGAGCCCAGCAGGCCCATGGACACCCCCAACAGCACGTAGCTCAGGTGGGCGATGGTCGAGTACGCGAGCAGGCGCTTGAGGTCGTCCTGTGCGAAGTAGAGGGTCAGCGCCATGAACATGGTCGCCAGCGCCATCACCGCCGCCAGCACTCCCATCTCCGGCGGCAGCGACCAGCTCGACGATACCACGCGCGCGATCAGATAAACCCCTGCCTTGACCATCGCCGCCGCGTGCAGGTAGGCGCTGATGGGGGTCGGCGCCTCCATCGCGTCCGGCAGCCAGGTGTGGAACGGGATCTGCGCCGCCTTGGCCCAGGCCGCGATGAGCAGGAACACAAACACCAGGTTGCGCAGGCCGGGCCCCAGCTCGGCCAGCGCGGTGAACCCAAATGACTTGGTGAAGATGAACAGGATGAACAGCGCCACCAGGAAGAACAGCCCCCCGAAGTGGGTGATGATGAAGGCCTTGAACCCCGCTTGCAGCGACTTCTCTTCCTGCGTGTGGGAGATGAGGGCCCAGGAGCACATGGTGGTCAGTTCCCAGAAAATGAAAAGCTGCAGCAGGTTGGGCGAGACCGCGACCCCGACCATGGCGGCGATGAACAGCAGCAGCCAGAAGTTATAGCGACCCAGCCCTTCCCCCAGCGCGTGCTCGCGGTTGCGATCGCTCATGTAGGTGACGGAGTAGAGCACCACCAGCAGCCCGACGCCGGTGATGACGATAAGCATGAGGCTGGTGAGGGGGTCAATCAGGACCCCGAACAGCCCTACCTCCTCCAGCCGCTCGAGCCAGGGCATCTTGCCGAAGACCCTGGTGAACGTGCCGGGGAAGAGCTGCGCCACCGCCCATACCGCGAGGCCGGCAGTGACCGCGGCCGCTCCGGTCGCGACCGCGTGCACCGCGCGGCCGCGCAGCCCCGCCACCACTATCGCGCCCAGCAGCGGCACCACCATCAGTAGAACCAGGACTATGAGCATCCTCTCACCTCTGCACGCTCGCCCGCCGGTAGGGGCGCACGGCCACACGCCCCTATGTGCGGCACCGCCTCCGCTGTTCATCGGGCGCGCTGTCCCTAGGCCCGTTGGGCCGGGACGGCGGCAAAGCCTAGCCGAATCGCGCCCCTACTCACCCACAGCAGGTCCCAGCGCTTCGCGGATCGCAGCGGCGATGCCATCCACCGTTGTTGCCACCGCCGGCATCAAGCCCGCGCCGGGCGCCAGCGACGCTGGTTGCACTCCCACCAGCACGCAGTGCTGTCCCGCCTGCTCCCGCAGGTAATGCATGACTAGCCCCAGCCCCGAGCGGTGCGTCACGCAACTCCGCCGGGGCAGGTCCTGCTGCTCCAGCAGCACCGCCTGCCCGGGCCGCCCCCCGAAGTCCACCGCGTCCACGAACACCACCGTTGTCGCCCCCGAGTCCGCCATCGGCCCCAGGTAGCGCTCGGGCGTGTCCCCCACATCGAGCACGCTCAGGCCGGACCCCGCCGGGGACGGTTCCGCCACACCCGGCGCCTCCCACTGACGCAGCTTTTCCACCACGGCAGGTCCAACGCCATCATCGCCGCGGCCGGCATTGCCAACGCCTACCACCAGCGCGCGGCCGCGCAGCGCCCGCCGCAGGTCCGCGACCAGCCCGCCGCTTACTCCAGCAGGCCCTTCATCTGCTTGTAGCTGAATACCGGGCCGTCCCGACATACGTACTTGTGTCCGATGCAGCAGTGGTTACACTTGCCCACGCCGCACTTCATATGGCGCTCGAGGGTGGAGATGATGCTCTCCTCCGCGAAGCCCATGCTCACCAGGTCCTGGATGACGAAGCGGATCATCACCGGCGGACCGCAGATGAAGGCCACGGTGTCGCGGGGCCGCAGGTCGGCCTGCGGGAAAAGCGTGGGCACCATGCCCACGCGACCGTCCCACCCCGGCTCGGCGCGGTCCACGGTGACCATGAGCTTGAGGTCGGAGCGCTGCTCCCACTCTTTGAGCTCGGCCTTGTAGACCAGGTCGGTGGGCGTGCGCGCGCCGTAGAGGATGGTGATGTCGGCGAACTGGTCGCGCTCGTCGAGCATGTTGTGGATGAGCGAGCGCAGCGGCGGCAGGCCGATGCCGCCGCCGATGAAGAGAATGTTGCGCCCCTGCACCTCGGCGAACGGGAAGTGGTTACCCAGCGGGCCGCGAATACCGACTTCGTCGCCGGCGCGCATCCCGTGCAGGGCGGCGGTGAGGCCGCCGACGGCGCGGATCGTGATCTCGAAGTTCTGCCTGCGGGTGGGAGACGAGGCGAAGCCGAAGGGGGCTTCCCCGAGGCCGAACACCGACAACTCGACGAACTGGCCGGGGCGCCAGGTGAAGGCGTCGTGCGCCTCGTCGTCGCGAAAGCGAAAGACGAAGGTCTTGGTGTCGGGCGTCTCGTCGCGCACCTCCACGATGCGCGCGATCTGCGGCAGGTAGATGTTGGGCTTGGCCTCGACTACTTCCATTGCGCTCTCCTGATGCCTTCGCCGATCTCCGGCAGGCCGAGGCGGATGCCGGGGCAAACGCGGGTGCAGCGCCCGCAGCCGACGCAGCCCTGCATGCCGTCGCGGGCGACGTACTGATAACTGATCTTATGGAAGAGCCGGCGCTTGACGCGGTGCAAGCGCTCCGGGCGCGGGTTATGGCCGGAGGCCTCGCGGGTGAGGCCTGCGTATTGGCAGGAATCCCAGCGCCGACTGCGCACCCCGTCCCCGTTGACCTGCGCGTCGGTCACGTTGAAGCAGTAGCAGGTGGGGCAGATGTGGGTGCAGCCGCCGCAAGCCAGGCACCACTCCGCCATCTGTCGCCACAGCTCGTCGTCCACGCTGTCGAGCGACACCTTGCGACTCGAGGCGGCGAAGTAAAGCCGCGGCTCCGGCGGGAACTGCTTCTCGGCCTCCGTCTCCAGGGCGTAGCGGCGCGCCAGGTCCTCGTCCGACGCGGGCGCAAAGAGCTCTGCCGCCGCCTGTACCAGCTCCTCGCCGCGCGGCGTGTCCACCTCCGCCAGGTAGTGGTCGCCGCCGAGGTCGGTGAGCTGCACGTCGTGGCCCCCGCCCGCGGGCAGGAAGGGGCCGGTGTTCGAGCACACGCAGAAGCACTCGCCTCGCGGCTGATGGCACGCCAGGGCGACCAGAGCCGTGTTGGCGCGGCGCGTCGCGTAGTAGGTGTCAGGCAGGTCCTGGGCTGCCAGCGTGAGGTCGAGGAACCGCACCGCGCTCACATCACAGCAGCGCATGCCGAAAAGCACGCGCTTCTCCTGATCGTAGAGGGGGGCGACCTCGTAGCCGCCGTTGCGCCGGTAGCGCAGCATCGGCTCGACCTGGGGGAAGAGGAAGCGCTTGGGGGCATCCTGCGTGTTGGCGTAATCGAGGGTGGCCTCATCGGGCGTGGCGATGCGCTCGAACGCCACGTCGTCGCCGTGCAGGCGCACTGGCGCAATCACCTCTGCCTGCGCTTGCAGCGCCGCCAACCACTCCCGCCAGCGGCCCTTCTCCAACCTCAACGCTCGGCTCATCGTGCCACCTCTCACTCCGAGGCGGCGGTGACGCTCACCGCCACCGGGGGATACACTTGGTGCCCCTCCACCTCGCCCGCGCTCGCGCCGCCAAACACCTCTCGCGCCTGCTCGCGCAGATGATACGGCATCGCCAGTGTGCGCGCCGGCATCTGGGGGTCGAGCCGGAGCTGCGCGTGCGCCTCCCCGTGCGCCGATACCAGCTTGACCCGGAAGCCCTGCCGCAGTTGCAGCTCCTGAGCGTCATTCGGGTGCATGCGCACATAGCCGGCGGGGAAATCGGCGGCGCCGATGCCGTACTCGCGCCGCAGCATGTCGCAGTGGCGAGTCGTGGCATCGGTCGCCCAGCGCTCGGCCGTGGGATCGAGCGCCAACACGAAGGGGTATGTGCTATCGCCCCCCGGCGCCGGCGCCGCCGGCGGGCACGCCAGGGGCCGCAACCCCAACCCCTTCAAGTGCAGGTGCTGCCCGTTGCCGTTGGCGCTCGGCCAGTAGGCGCCCCAGCCCTGCTCCAGCCGCTCGTAGGTGATCCCCCGATAGGCCGGCGTCAGCGCCGCGATCTCCGCCATCACCGCCGCCGGCGACTGGTAACGCCACGTTGCCCCCAGGCGGGCGGCGAGGTCGCAGATGATCTCCCAGTCCGGGCGCGCCTCGCCCGGCGGCGCCACCGCGCGGCGCACCCGCTGCACGCGGCGATCGGTCGCGGTCGTCGTGCCGTCCTTCTCCGCGAACGCGGCCGCCGGCAAGACCACGTCAGCCAACTGCGCGGTCTCGGTCATGAACAACTCTTGCACCACCAGGAAGTCCAGCGCCGCCAGGCGCTGCCGGGCTTGCGCCGGATCGGCCGCCCCTTGCACGATGTCCGCGCCCATGACGTAGAGGCCCTTCACGCTGCTGAGCAGGTCCGGCAGCGACTTGCCGGCGGGCGCGGGCAAGCGGCACCCCCATGCCTGCTCGAACGCTGCCCGCGCCTCGGCGTCGCCCATGCTTTGCCCGCCCGTCAACAGCCCCGGCGCCAGGCCCATATCCAAGGCGCCCTGGAAGTTGTTCTGCCGCGCCAGGGGGAACAGCCCCATCGCCGCCTCACCCACATGGCTGGTCAGCGCGACGAGATTGGTGAGGGCGGTAGCCATGGTGGCGGCGCCAGGATGCTGACCGACGCCGCTGGAGTAGAGCACTACGCTCTTGCGCGCGCCGCCGCACAGCCGCGCCGCCAGGTCGAGCTGGGCCGGCGATACGCCGGTTGCCTGCTCCACCTGCTCGAGGCTGAAGCTCGACAGGCTGGTCACAAACTGATCGTAGCCATCCCAGTCGTGATCAAGCGCGGACGAGTCCAGCAGCCCCTGGTCGCGCACCGACTTCACCAGGCCGCACAGCAACGTCGGCTCGGTGCCGGCCCGGGGTTGCAGGCACACCTCCGCCACCGCCGACATCTGCGTGGGCAGAGCCGAGATGACGATGAGCTTGGCGCCGCGGCCGACCGCCTCATAGATGAGGGAGGCGATCATCGTCACCTCCGACACCGCGTCGGCGCCGATGACGGTTATGACCTCGGCGTCGGCCAGCTCGGGGGCGGAATTGGTGGCCGCCGCCACCCCGAAGGCCGCGCGCAGGGCAGCGAGATCGGCGATGCGTTGAGGGCGGCTCGAGAAGTCCACGTTGTCGGTGCCCAGGACGCAGCGCGCGAGCTTCATCAGCAGGAAGTTGTCCTCGTTGGAGCAGCGGGCGGAGCCGACTACTCCTACCTCTTGCCCACGCGGCAGCCGCTGCGCCACCAGCGACAGCGCCCGCTCCCACGAAGCCGGGCGCAACTCGCCGTCTTGCTTGACCAGGGGTGTGCGCAGGCGGTCAGGGTGGGAAACGAACTCGTGCGCATGCCATCCTCGCACACACAGCTTGCCCCGGGCCACGGGATGCGATTGGCTGGGCATGACCCCGACGAGTCTGTCGCCCTCCACCCGAAGATACAGGTTACATCCCGACCCGCAGAACGGGCACGTGGTCAAGACATTCGCCATAGCGTGCACCTTGCTGGGAAGACTTCCTGGGCCGGCGCGCCTTCCGAGCCCCCCGCGACCCGCCCTCCGCGGCGGCACGGGATTCCTCGTCACGCCCGGCCGCCGCCTCGGCCGATCGCCAGGTCACCGGAGACCGCCGCAGGACGGAGACCATGCTTGTGAGACGTTTCACAACCAGCCCTAGCATATCATACGGCGTCCAATCCTGTAAACCTTCAACTCCACGAAAAAACGCATCCCGTGGCCACGGTCACATGGCACAGTCTAGAAGCAAGCCACCTCTTGGCTCAGTGTTACCACGCTCGCATCCCCAACAACGGCAGCTTCAGGGGGGATCAGGGGGCTTCGGCGGCGTGGGGCGCCGTTACTGCGGGATTATCCCGCCAAGCTGGAGCATCCCGACGACTGCCGCCAGCGCCGGGCTGTCCGCAGACACCTCCACCAGCGGCTTGCCCGCCGCGTCGAGGCGCCGGAGTTCCTCATCCTCGGGGATGGTTGCCTCCACCACCATCCCGCGCGCCCGCACCGCAGCCTCCAGATCCGGGGGCACGGTACTCACTCTCGTCAGCGCCAGCAGGTGGCGCCCGACGGAGGTCTTCAGGTCGCGAATCAGATCCAGGGCCCGCGCCGCCGTTTCCACCCCGCGGACGGAGGCATCACTCAGCAGCACCAGGAGGTCCACGTCGCGGGTGGTGCGGCGGCTGAGATGCTCCAGGCCCGCCTCCGCATCCATCACGATAAAGCGGTATTGCGACTGCAGTTCGTCCACGCACGCCCGCAGGACGTTATTGGCGTAGCAATAGCAGCCGGGACCCTCCGGCCGCCCCATCGCCAGCAGGTCGAAGCCTCTGCTCTCCACTAGCGCCTCCGCGGTGCGGTAGCGCAGGAACTCGGTCTTGCTCATGCCCGCGGGCAAGGAGTCTATCTTGCGCAGCCCCTCCTCGCGCACGTCGCCGACGGTGGCGGCGACCTCGATGCCGAGGGCGGCGTTGAGGTTGAGGTTGGGGTCGGCGTCCACCGCTAGCACCGGCGTCAGGTCGCGCTCCACCAGCGCCCGCACCATGAGCGCGGCGACAGTGGTCTTGCCGGTTCCCCCCTTGCCGGTGACGGCGATGGTGGTATGCGTGGCGCCGGCGTAAGCGCCGGCGCTCACGCGGCGATCACCAGGACCTTGGACGCCGCCGGTTCGGTCGGAGGCGGCTGGCCGCGTTCGCGCAGACGTTCAATCTCAAACGCTACGCCTTCGCGCGCGAGGGCAACGGCCTCGTCCTCGGTATCAGCGAAGCCTACGTAGTCGGGAAACGCCGGCATGGTGATGGTGAAACCACTCTCCGGTTCAGGACTCAGAATAACGCTGTATTGCACGCAATCCTCAGTACCCGCACCAACTCGGTTGCAGTCAATGCCTCGCTCCCCAGGCACACGGATATAATACCACGACCTCAAGGCCCGCTCAATCCCTCGGCTGGGCGTCAGATGCGGCCAGTTCGGTCTCCAGCCGCGCCTTGATACTATCCACGGCGGCGAGAAACTCCGGGGACGGCTCGGCGCGACCCACCCACCCCAGGCCCTCGACCAACGGCAGATGGCCGATCAGGGGCAATGATAGCCGGTCGCGGATGAAGGCGGCGTCCTGGGTGGCGCGCACCTTGTTGGCGACAACAAACAGCCGCTCCAGGCCCAGGTCGCGCGCGAGGGCGGCGATGCGCTCCGCCGTGCGCGTGCTCGCCTGGGTCGGCTCGACGACGATGAGCAGGGCGTCCATGTAGCGCGAGGTGCCGCGACCCAGGTGCTCCAGCCCCGCCTCCATGTCGAGCAGCAGCACCGACTCCTCGCCGGTGACGATCTCCCGCGTCAGCGCGCGCAGCACCGAGCTTTCGGGGCAGGCGCACCCCGACCCGCCGCTGGTGATGGTCCCCATCACCAGCAGGCGGATGCCGTCGTGGCGCACGCTGAAGCGCTCGATGAGGTCGTCCACCTCGGGATTGATGGCGAAGAACCCGCCGCCCTGGGAGGTGCCGGCGCGCTCGCACAGCAGCTCCCGCATCTCGCAAATAGGGGTAATGGCGGCGACGAGTTCGTCCGGGAACCCCAGCGCCGGCCCCAGGCAGTTATTGGGGTCGGCGTCCACCGCCATGACCGCGCGCCCCTGGCGCGCGAAGGCGTGGGCCAGCGCCGCGGTCAGCGTCGTCTTGCCCACCCCACCTTTACCGGCGACGGCGATCTTCATGGTCGGGTTACGATATCATCCGCAGATGACTCAGATTTCACAGATTGAAAGCTACCCTCCGCGCGCTCGTGGAGCGCGCGCCCACATTCCCCATCTGCGACATCTGCGCAATCTGCGGATTGCTGTTTCACCCCGCCGACGCGCGGTAGGCCTTGAGGAAGTCGGCGCAATAGACGTTGCGGTTGAGCAGCAGCTCGGTGGTGATCATGGCGTCCATCATCTCGCGATCCATCGGATCCAGGATGGCCGCGTCGAGGCCGTGGGCGAGCGCCATCACCAGGTAGGTGCGGTTGATGAGCTCGCGATAGGTCGCGCCCTGGCTGACGTTGCTCAAGCCGAGGATGGTCTTGGGCGGCGGGTCGGACAGCATCTTGCACTGGCTGATGGTGTTGAGCACGTGGGTGGGCGTCACCTGGTCGGCGCTGACGGGGATGATGACGCCGTCCACATAGATGCGATCGGGCGAGATCCCGTGCTCCATGGCCGCCGCGACCACGCGCAGGGCGATCTCGACGCGCCCGGCGGCGTCGCGGGGGATGCCCTTCTCGTCAATGGTGAGCGCCACCAACGAGGCGTCGTGCTCGGCGGCCAGCGGCAGCAGCGCGTCGAGCTTGGCCTGCTGGCCAGTGGTGGAGTTGATGACGGTTCCCGGGCCGGCCGCCTTGATCCCAGCCGCCATGACCTCGTTCTTGGTGGTATCTATCGCCAGCGGGGCATCGGTGACCTCGCGGATGCTTTCCACCAACCACTGCATGGTCGCCACGGGATCGTCGGAGGCGGGACCGACGTTGACATCCAGGCAGTGGGCGCCGCCCGCGAGCTGCTTGCGCGCCAGCTCCTGGATCGGCCCCTTGTGCTTGGCCTGGATCGCCTCGCGGACGTCCTTGAACATTCCGTTAATGCGTTCGCCGATGACGTACATGGTATGCGAATCCTCCTTCAGTGGATGTCATTCCGAGGGATCAGGGCGACCGAGGAATCCCCTACCAGGTCGCATAGGAGGTAGGGGATTCCTCGCTGCGCTCGGAATGACGTATGGCGAGCTACCGCTGCATCAGGCCGTCCAACGTATGCTTGACCACCTTGACCGCCTCGGGGTGCCACATGATGACCATGTCCACTCCGCCGTGGAGGAAGCAGTTGGCGGTGACCGCTTCCCACACCGGCCCGCGGCGCTCCTGCGGCCCCCACTGCGCGCCCTCGTCGTCCGTGGCCTTCGCCTCCTTGGCGCGCCAGGCCTCGGAACCGACTACCGCCAGCATGGGCATGGATAGCATCTTGTCGCCCGAGAGCGCGGCCAGGCGCGAGCGCTCGATGATCGAATAGGCATACTCCATGCCATATCCCAAGCCGCCGGTCGCCTGGTACATGATGATGCGGTCGGTGCCCAGGCCCATGTCCGACACCAGGATGTTGACCTGCTTGATGATGTTGATGTCAATCGGCGCCTCGGTGATCAGCTTGTGCCCATCCGCCAGACAGGCGGCGGTGATGGTCTTGTAGTTGTCCTCGCGCGCGGTGCCGAAGGCGCAGTTCTCGCCGGCCGCGGCCTCGCTGGCGCGGGGCATGATCTCGTTGTCCTTGGTGTCATCGCCGCAGCCCCAGATGATGAGCGGCACGCCGACCGCGCCCAGCACTTCCTTCACTACCTGCGCCGCGTGGTCGGGCGAGGTGTTCTGCTGGTCCGGGTGGGCGCTGACCAGGCGCAGGCAGATGGCCTCGGCGCCGAAATCGTCCACGCACTTACGCGCCCACGCCGCGGGATCGCCGAGCACGCCCGCGAAGGGCTTGGCCATGGCTTCGGCCCAGCCCGCGGGCTCGGCGTCGAGCACCTCCATCGCCACCACCGGGCGCTGGGGGATCTGCCCCTCGAAGTGGAGGAAGGGCAGGGTGGTGGCGCCGCCCAGGGTCACCGTCGAGGTGCGCGAGCCGCCGTGGTCGCTGGTCGCGCCCAGGGTCACCGCGCCCACCGTGGTGCTCCACTTTTCCACTGGGACCTGAAAGCTCATGATCGCTCCTTCTCCTGCCGTGATGGTATGCCCATGATGGCCAACAGCCGCTCGAAATCCAGGTTCTGCTCCAACAGCTCCCGCGCGCGCTCGACCTTGGCGCGCTCGCGCACCCGGAGCTTGCCGAGGATGGACTCGATGCGCTCGACCGTGCTCAGCGTGTCGCTGGACACCAGCAGCATCGGCACCCCTACCTGCTGCGCGCGCTTAACCAGCACCGCGCTGGGGTGCAGATTGCCGGTGAGGATGATCGCCTTGGTCGGCGTCTGCAGGGCCGCGAGCTGGATGTCGGGGCGGTCGCCGCCGGTGATCACCGCCTTGCCCTCCCGCTCGCGGAAGTACTTGACCGCGCTCGCCACGTTCATGGCCCCGATCACGAACTGCTTGATCAGCTCGTCGAGCTGGCCCTCGCAGCACAGCAGCTTGGCGTTGAGCTGCTCGGCGAGCTCGCGCACCGTCACCGAACCTAGCACCTCGTCGCGCGGCACCGCGCCGATGACCGCGATGCGCCGCCCCTCCAGGTAGTCCCGCACCGGCCCGCGCACGTGGTCGAGCATCTCCGGCGCGACGTAGTTGAACGCCACCGCCGCCAACCGCTCGCCCAGCCGCTCCCCCGTCAGCAGCACCTCCTCCACCGTGTGCTCCGATTCGTAGCGCGCCAGCAGCACCACCCGCGCCTCCAGCAGCTCCGCCACCCGCGGCCCCGAGAGGTTGATGAGCGCCCCCCGCGACAGGTTGCCGATGCCGCCGACGACCGCAACATCGGCGCCGCGCGAGACTTCCCGGTAGGCGGCGGTCACGCGCTCATCGAGCTGATCGAGGCCCGCCACCTGTCCCTGCAGCGCCTGCTCCTCCACCTCCGCCGTCAGCAGCACCGGGCACAGGGACGCCAGCGGCGCTTCACATCCCAGCGCCTGGCAAATGAACAGGGCATCCTCGTCCGTCACCGTGCCCTGCTCCCGCACCGGCAGGGCGCCCACCGGCTTGAAGTAGGCGACGCGCAGCCCGCGCTCGCGCAGCCGCAGCCCCAAGACCAGCGCCATGATGGACTTGCCGGCGTAGCTGCCGATGGAGGCGATGTAGATCGGTGTCAAACTCATGACTCTCGTCGTTGCGAAGCTCCGCGCAACCAGCCCACCTTGTCGCTTCTGTCATTCCGAATGGAGCGAAGCGAAGTGAGCAATCCCCTGCCAGGGTTGCCCCGGCGATAGGGGATTCCTCGCGGCTAGGCCCGTTGGGCCGCCGTGGCGGGCCGATTCGTCGGCCCTAGCCACTGCGCTCGGAATGACGCCCTTACCCCCTTGAGCGTTACCCCCTTGCCCTCTCGGCCTGCTCTAGTAATCCCGCCACCGACGGGAACAGGGTCATATCGGTGTGCGGCAGGAACAGCCCGGCGACGTAGCGGTCCATGAATGCCGCCACCGCGCTCAACTCGAAGTTGGCCATGCGGGAGGCTATTTCGGCCGCGGCGCGCCTGGCCCTTCTCGACACCAACATCATGCGCGCGCCCGCGACCGAGGTGTTGCCGACAAAACGAATGCGCTCGAGCGGAATGTCGGGCAGCAGGCCGATGGTGACGGCGTTGTCGGAGTCGAGGTAATTGCCAAAGGCGCCCGCCACCATCACGCGCTCGAGGTCGGCCGGGGTCAACCCCACGCTCTCCAGCAGCAGTTGCGCGCCCGCGAACACCGCCGCCTTGGAGCGCACCAGGTTCTCGATGTCGGCCTCCTTGATGACGATGTCGTCCTCGCGTCCGATATCAGCGCCCCACACCAGCACGAACTGCGGCTGGTCGTCGGCCACGCGCACGCGCGGACTGGGGTAGCCGAGGTTGATCTTGCCGGCGCGGTCTATCACCCCCGCCCGCAGCAGCGTCGCCAGCACGTCAATCAAGCCCGAGCCGCACACCCCGCGCGGCTTGGCGCCGCCGATGGTGACATACTCCAGCGCATCCGCCGCCGTGTCATAGCGCGCGCGCTCGATGGCGCCGAGGCTGGCATGCATGCCGTACTCGATGCCCGAGCCCTCGAACGCCGGCCCCGCCGAGCACGAGCAGCACAGCAGCCAATCCTTGTTGCCGAGCGCGAGCTCGCCGTTGGTGCCCATATCCAGCAGCATCCACCGTTGCTCCACCTCGGCCATGCCGGTTGCCAGCACCCCTGCCACGACGTCGCCGCCGACGTAGCTGCTGACGCACGGCGCCACATGCACCGGCGCGATGGGGTTGATGGCAAGGCCGATCTCGCCCGCGCGCACCAGTGGGAACCGGCGCGCCGCCGGCACATAGGGGGCGCGGCGGATGGCGGCGGGATCGAGCCCCAGCAGCAGATGCGACATGACGGTGTTGCCGGCGCAAGCGGCGCTCAGCACCTGGTGCGGCTCGATGCCCTGCGCCGCGCACAGTTCGCCGACCAGCGAGTTGACGGTGCCCACGATTTCGCGCTGCAGCTCCCGCCGGCCGCCGTCATGCTCGTCGGCGTAGATGATGCGCGCGATGACGTCCTCGCCGTGGGCGATCTGGGCGTTAAGGGCGGCGCCCACCGCCACCGCCGTCGTCAGCTCGATGTCCACCAGGTGGACGGCGACGGTGGTGGTGCCGACATCCACCGCCAGCCCATAGGAGTGCCGCGGCCCGCACGAGGGAGCGATGTCAATGATGCGTCCGGCGCCATCGTCGTCTGCCACCGACACGCAGACCTGCCACTCCCCCGCACGCAGCGCTCCGGGCAGTGAGGCCAGCGCCGCGAGGTCGGGGGCAAAGCGGTCGTAGTCGGCTGCAGCGGCGCACACGGCCCGCTCCAGGCGCTCGAGGTCGGAGCAGTTGTCGTCGGTGGTCGGCGCCGGCACCTTCAGCTCCAGTCGCTGCACCAGGGGCGCCTGCGCCGTCAGTCCGGGAATCTCCAGCTCGCCGGTCAAGATCTGCAGCTCGCCGAGCTGAGAGGCGGTCGGCACCTCCGCCACCAGGTCGTCCTCGACGCGGGTCTGGCAGGCCAGGGCATACCCCTGCGCGATATCCTCCGGCGACAGCAACGGCCCGGGGGCGACCCCGGCGTGGCCCAAGCGCAGGATGACCCGGCACTTGCCGCAGGCGCCGACTCCGCCGCAGGACGAGTCAATGGACACCCCGGCTTGGCGCGCGGCGGCGAGCACCGTCTCGCCCGTCGTCACTTCGACCGCTGTGCCCTCGGGATAGAAAACGACGATGTGGTCGGTCATGTCATAATGCGGCACAGCCGTTTCCAAATCCCGATGGCTAGGCCCTTCCGGCCGCCATGGCGGGCCGATCAGGCGGCCCTAGCCATTCATCGGGGCGCCCGGTGGCTAGGTCGAAAGCGACCGCCACGGCGGCCAACGGCCTAGCCGCTGTCTCCCTACGGGCGTCAGCCATGTGGCACAGCCACCCCGGCTGTGTCCCTCCCTCTGTCGGTCATGTGGCACAGCCGCCGGCTGTGCCACCTCTTTTCGCGCCGTCGAGGACACACCCTTTCCCGCTTGCAGTTGATGTCCCTCGCCCCTCGCTACGACGGACTACGAACAGCGGACCACGGACTACGGCGCTACCCCTGCCAGGTCGTCTTGAGATAGGTCGGTATCCCGCTCGACTCGCGCGGGCCGACCAGCACCTGCCAGCCGCAGGCCTCCTGCAGCTTGCCGCTCAGCACCGCCACCCCGCCGGGGATCACCAGCTTGCGGTGGCCGACCTTGTCCTCGACCCCGCTCTTCTTAATCGCGGCGGCGATGGTGTCGGCGGTGAACTTGTCCGCCGCCCACGCGGTCAGCACCGATGTGCCCTCAGTGTCCACCACGACGATCCACGACGGCACCCGGCTCGCCTCGACATCGCCCTCCACCGTGAAGTACGTCAGCGAGAAGTTGGTGGTGGTGAGCACCGGCGAATTGGCATTGGGCTCGCCGACCTGGTACAACCCCGCGTCGAGCTGGATCGGCTTCTGGGGGTCGGTGAAGATGTTCTGGCGGGCGGTGAGAATGGCGATTAGCTGCCACGGCTCTGCCGCCGCGGTGACGACGATGCCGGCATACTTGGCAATATACTGGGTGGCCTGCATCACTTCGTCCGCGGGCGCGTCGGCGGCGGTGAAGGCGATGGTCGGAAACCCCAGCGGCCGGAACCGCTTGCGCAGCGCCGCGCGCCGGATCAGCGTCTGCTCGGCCAGCCCCCGCGCCGGGTCGCGCGCGCCGCTGTCGAGCACCAGGTCGGCCACGCCCAGCCCCTGCACCTTTTGGCTCAGCGCGGCCAGCGCCTCTAACCCGTCGGCGCGGATGACCAGGGGGCATGAGTTCTCCTTGGCGATGCGCGCCATCGAGTCCGCGTTAGCCTCCGTGGCCGCGCAGATCAGCGGGTTGCGCGCCGCGACTTCCTTGACCGCCGCCTCCATTGCCGCCGGGTCGTCGGAGATGAGGATGAGCGCCAGTTCGGTGTTGGCGGCGACGGCCTTGGCGGCGATGGCGAACTGCGCGGGGTCGGCGTCACCCCCGAGGGCGACGGCGTTGACGCCGATGCGCTGTCCCACGCGCTCGAAGACGAGGCCGCTGACCTGCCGGACGCGCGCGACGAGCTGATCCTCGGGCAGCGCCGCGTCGGCGGTGACGGCGAGGGCGGTGGGATGATGGAAAGTCTCCTCGTGGCGGAAGAGCACGGTCTCGTTGCCGATCTCGATCCGGTTGTCGCCGGTGCCGATGGTGATGAGCTTGATCGGGGGCGCGGAGGCCCCCTCCAGTGCCGCCTTCGCCTCCTCGGTGACGTGGGGGCACTTGTCGAGCGAGGTCTGCTTCTGCGCCAGCTTCATGGCGAAGGCGAGGCAGGTGGGGATGCCGCAGTCACCGCAGTTGGTCTTGGGCAGCAGCTTGTATATGTCGAGTCCGGTCAATGCCATAGAGCGCGCTCCCGACAGCGTATTTTGCCGCGGATCGGCGCGGATCTTCGCGGCCGCATGTCATTCCGAACAAAGTGAGGAATCTCCTACCAAGGACGCATCGGGTTGCCGTTCCCCACCCATTCAGCAACCCCGATAGGGGATCCCTCGCTTCGCTCGGGATGACAACTCCACGGGTCAGAACATCGGGTCCATCTTCAGCGCCGGGTGACCCTTTTCCTGGAGGAAGGCGAGCAATTCCTCGGTGGTGGTCGCCACCGTCTCGTCGCCGATCTGGTCGAGGAGGTCGGGCTCGCCGATCTCCGCGGCGCGCTTGCGCAGGCGCTCGGCGACGTCCGCTTTGAGCTCCTTGGGCATCCACACGATGCGGCGCTGGCCGCCCTCGGCGGAGATGAACTTGCGGCTGGAGATGTAGAGGCGTCCGATCCCCAGGAACCCCGGCGTCTGCAGGCCGCCGCCGACGCTGCCGGCGAGGGTGGTGAAGGGCATGCCGCAGGGCGTCATGTCGGGGAACTCGCGGTTGACGATCATGACCCCGTTGCACTCGGGCAGGATGGCGATGATGCACTCGAAGCACCCGCACGAGGTCATCGGGTCCTCCATCAGCGAGTAGGCGTTGAAGCGCTCGACGCTCTTGTTGGAGGTGTTGTAGACGAACTCGTTGACGTTCTCCCACTGCCCTTTGACCTCGTCAATGACCTTGCCCTTGGGCACCGGCTGGTTGGGGCCGGCGGGGTTGATCTCGTAGGCGGCGCGCCCGTCCAACCAGTTGTACGCCCCGCATAGGCCCAGGCGCTCGGGGCTGATGATGCAGACGTGGTTGGGGGCATAGGACTGGCACAGGGTGCAGGAGTAGAACGTGTCCACCGTCTCGTCGGTCATGCCGGCGATGCGCTCGTCGCGCGCGGTCCAGGCCTTGCGCGCCTCGGCCAGCACCGGCGCCATCTTCTCCTCGTCGGTGAAGACGGTGACCTGCACCTTGTCCACCAGCGCCGGAAACTTGCTCAGGTACTCGGCGCGCAGCAGCTCGGCGAAGTGGCGCAGGCGGAACCCCGCCTTGAAGGCGTCCTTGCTGATGCGCACCCACGGTATGTCGCGCTGCCCCATGTGGAAGATGCCCATGGCGTGGTTGACGATGGTGTGCACCTGGCGCTCGAGGATGGGCTCGAAGTCCTGCTGCATCTTGCGCCCCGCAACCTCGATCAGGAACGCCAGCGGCAGGTGTCCGCCCACCTCGACGACGTCGCAATCAGGCCCGATCAGCTCGATCTTGCCGTCCTCCACCTGGTTCAGCTCGCGCATCCTCAGGTACTCGAAGCAGGTCGAGTACTTGCCGCCGAACTGCACGTGCATGTCTTCGCGGCGCACGGTCTCGCCCTCGAAGGCGGCGGCGACCGGCACCGGGACATTGAGATCCTTGACCGTGACCTTGACCCCGCGCACCTCGACGCAGGTGGGGATCAGCTTCTCGTAGTCGAGCTCGTGCACCAGCTCCTCGTAGGTGCACACCCCGCTGGGGCGGATCTCGGGGATGGGGGTGTCGGCGATGACCGGGAAGCCCATGTTGATGGCGCCGGCGCCGCTGGCGTACTTGAGGTCATCTATGGTGCCAAGGCCGAGACCGAAGGCGAAGATGCGGTTCTTGCAGTAGCGCAGATTGTTCAGCCACTCGCCTTTCTTGTGCCCGCCGAAGGTGAGGGCGCCGCGGATCGCCCAGTTGAGGGCGTAGATGATGGAGTGGGTGTCGGGCCCCAGGGGCACGATGTACTGCCCCCACCATGCCTTCTTGAGGTCGCCGTCCTCGGTCTGTGACGGGTCGCCGGGGATGATGCCCTCCTCCACCAGTTGGTCGCGCATGGTGCGCCCTTCGTGGTTGCCGATGAGGAAGGTCAGGAGGTTGCGCTTCTGCAGCTCGCGGATGAGGTACACGGCCGTCTGGTTGTCGGGGGCCGCGCCCACGATCGCGGCGAACCCGGGCAGGCGCCCGTCCACCAGTTGAATGCCGAGGGTGCGCAGGATGGTATCCGAGATAAACCCGTGCCAGTGGTCCTGGGGCTCGGTGCCGTTGAGGTAGCGCAGCGCCTCCACCAGCTCCTCGCACAGCAGGGTGCAGATGCCGGAATCCAGCGCCGCCGGCAGATAGGGCAGCCACAGGTGGTCGCTGGGTTCCTCGCGCAGCAGCGTGCGCGCATAATCGAGGATGCCCTGGGCGTCGCGCAGGTTCTGCGCCTCCACCCCCAGCAGCGCGTTCGCCATGGGCAGGTAGAAGGCGGTTTCCGGGAACCCGATTTCGCATTCCTCGCCGCGCTCGGCGACGGCCGCCGTCAGCAGCTCCTCGGCTTCCCTGAACACTTGCCGCGCGCCGCGCACGGCGGCCGCAGCCACGAGCTTGGACATTCGTCACTACCTCTGTTGCGTAATCTCTTGCCGTGCCTACGACCCCGGCGGCGCGATCTCCGACTCGACCATGCTCACCACGTCGTCGAGCCGCGCCCGCACCTCGCCGGACAGGTCCATCCCCCAGTCCGTGCTCTTGGGCTGCACCCCGACCACGACTACCTCCCCCACCTCGCAGCCGCCGCGCTCCAGCCGGTCGAGCGCGTCGAAAAGGTCGAGCTCGTGCAGCGACCGCATCAGCGCGCGCCGCCGCTCCACCTCCCGCGGACGGAAGCGGAAGACCGCCCCCGGCTGCGCCTTGGCGTCAACCGCGTCCACCACCACCAGTTTGCCGATACGGCGATAACCGTCCAGCGCCGCTCCAACCGCGATCCCGGCCTTAACCACCTTGACCCCGGCGGGCAGCGCCCGCTGTTCCAGCAGACGCGCTGCATGGACGCCGACGCCCTCGTCGCTGCGCAGCACGTTGCCCACGCCCAGCACCATAACCGGACAGCTTTCGCCCACTGCCTCCCCATCTCGACGGCTTGCACGGGCGCGCGGTCGCGGCGCACGCCGGGCCGCCCCCTTCACGCGACTCCCCCTCGTCAGAACAGGCCCAAGACCCTACCGTCGTCGTCAATATCCACATCCACCGCCGCCGGGCGCGAGGGCAACCCGGGCATGGTTGACATCTCGCCCAGCAGGGGATAGAGGAACCCCGCCCCCGCCGACGGGCGCACGTCGCGAATGGGTATGCGGAACCCCTGCGGCCGCCCCTTGAGCGCGGGATCGTGGCTGAGCGAGAGGTGGGTCTTGGCCATGCAGATGGGCAGCCGGTCCAGCCCCCAACGCGTGAACATCTCGATCTTACGTTCCGCCAGCGGCGCGAAGTCCACCCCGTCGGCGCCGTAGATGCGGGTGGCGATGGTCTCGATCTTCTGCTTGATCGGCAGGTCGAGGTCGTAGAGGAACTTGAAATCGCTCGGCTTCTCGCACGCCGCGATCACCGCCTCGGCGAGTTCGACGCCGCCTTCGCCGCCCTTGGCCCACACGTCGGACTGGTAGGCGCCCTCAGCGCCGGCGGCGACCGCCTGGTCTTGGATGAGCTTGATCTCGGCCGCGGTGTCCTGGGTGAAGCGGTTGACCGCCACCACCACCGGCACCCCGAACCGGCGCGCGTTCTCGATATGCTTGACCAGGTTCGCGCAGCCCTTCTCCAGCGCCGGCAGGTTCTCGGTCACCAGCTCCGGCGGCAGCGCCTTGCCGGCGACGACCCGGCCCAGACCGCCGTGCATCTTGAGCGCGCGTACGGTCGCGACGATGACCACGCAGTCGGGCGCCAGCCCGCTGGCGCGGCACTTGATGTTGAAGAACTTCTCCATCCCGCAGTCGGCGCCGAAGCCGGACTCGGTCACCAGGTAGTCGGCGAGCTTGATCCCGAGCTGATCGGCGATGATGGAGGAGTTGCCCTGGGCGATGTTGGCGAACGGCCCGGCGTGGACGAAGACCGGGGTGTGCTCCAGCGTCTGCATGAGGTTGGGCATGAGGGCGTCCTTGAGCAGGACGCACATGGCGCCCGCGGTCTTGAGGTCCTCGGCGGTAACGGGGTCGCCGTCATGGGTCTGGGCGACGATGATGCGCCCCAGACGCTGCCGCAGGTCCTGGAGGTCGGTCGCCAGCGCCAGGATGGCCATGACCTCGGAGGCGACGGTAATGTCGAAGCCGGTCTCGCGGGGCACGCGGTTATCGCCGCCGAGACCGGACACGATGTTGTAGACCGCCCACTTGTCGTTGAGGTCAATCACGCGCCGCCAGGAGATGGATCGCGGTTCGATGCCGAGCTGGTTGCCGTGCTTGAGGTGGGCGTCAATCATGGCGGCGAGGAGGTTGTTGGCGATGCCGACGGCGTGGATGTCGCCGGTAAGGTGGAGGTTGAAGTCCTCCATGGGGATGACCTGGGAGTAGCCGCCGCCGGCGGCGCCGCCCTTGATGCCGAAGACGGGGCCCAGGGACGGCTGGCGGATGCAGGTGAGGACGCGCTTGCCGAGGTGCCCCAGCGCCTGCGACAGGCCGATGGTGGTGACGGTCTTGCCCTCCCCCAGCGGGGTGGGGGTGATGGCGGTGACGTCTATGTACTTGCCGTTGCCGTTGCCCCGCACGCGGTCGCGGACGTCGAGATGTACCTTGGCCTTCCAGCGGCCGTAGGGGTCGAGGTCGTCCTCGCCCAGCCCCAGGGCGTGGGCAATCTCGACGATCGGTTTGATTTCGGCTTGCTGCGCAATCTTCAGGTCGCTGAGCACTTGACGCACCCTCCTCACGTGAAACTTGTGATCCGCGTAAGCTGCGGATGATTGCCGCTGCCTACTTGCTGCTGCCCACCTTTTCGCGCGAGCGGAACTCCTCGCGCGTGCCGAAGAAGCGCGCCTCGGTCGGGCAGGCCGGAACGCACGCCGGCCGGCCGCCGCAGAGATCGCACTTGTAGGCGATCCCGCGCTCCTCGTCCACGAAGATGGTGTCGAAGGGACAGGCCTCGACGCATAATCCACACCCGGTGCACTTGGACTGGTCTAGCACCACCAGCGTCGTCTTCTCGTCCTTCCACAGCGCCCCCGGCGCGCACACCTCGACACACTTGGGGCGCGCGCACTGCATACACTGCACCGGCGAGTTCTTGCCCTTGCTCGAGCGCACCACCACGCATGAATGCGCCAGCGGCCGCTCCGTGATCGCCTGCGCCAGCTCCCCCGACTCGGAATGGCGCAGGGCGCACGCGATCTCGCACGCCCGGCACGCCATGCAGCGGGCGTTGTCAACGTGGATTCGTCGTTCTTCCTTGGCCATGACCTCGACTCGTGCAGGCGGGGTTCCATCCCCGCTCGCGGGTTGAGTTGAGCGGGGCGATCAGGAGATCGCCCCCTACGCCGCCACCGCCGCCAGCCGCTGGTCGCGCTCCGTCGGGTACATCATCGGGCGCAGCTTGAGCGCCGCGCGCTTGCGGTCAATGTGATCCATCATCAGGGCGGCGGCCTTGATCGGGTCCTCCTCGAAGGCCCAGCGCGCGCCCACCAGGTCCTCCAGCTCGGGCCCGCACAGGAACTCGGTCAGCGCGCGCGACCCCAGCACCGGCAGTGGCTTGCCGAAGACGGTGAAGATGCCCGAGCCGACGACGTACATGCCGATGGACACCGCTTTCTCGCTCATCCATTCGGGGGCGGCGCCGGCCACCGGCAGGTCGCTGAGGTCCTCACCCAGGCCGCCTTCCTTGACCATCTCGCAGCAAGCGATGAGGATGCGGCTGTTGTCCACGCATGCGCCAAGGTGCAGCACCGGCGGCATGCCCACGGCCTCGCATACCTCCTGCAGGCCCTTGCCCGCGTACTCGGCGGCCGCTTCCGGCTGCAGCAGCCCGAACTTGGCGCACGCAGTCGCGGAGCAGCCAGTTTGCACCACCAGCACGTCGTTGCGCAGCAGCTCCTTGACCATGGCAATGTGGCAGCTCTCGTTGAGCACGTTGGGGTTGCAGCAGCCGACGACCCCCGCCACCCCGCGGATGCGCCCGGCGATGATGGCGTCGTTGAGCGGCCGGTAGGAGGGGCGGAAGCGCCCGCCCAGCATCTCGAACACGTACTCCGCCGTGAATCCCGCCACCAGGTCCATCGTCTCCTGCGGGATGTGCACCAGTTCAGGCTTGCGGTGAGGGAAGTTGTCGATGGCGATGCGCACGATCTCCTTCGCCACCTCCAGCGCGCGCCGTTCCTCGAACTCGACGTGCTGGACGCCGGGGAACTTGGCCTTGGGCGAGGTGGTGATGAGCTTGGTATGGAAGCAGCGCGTAACCTCGTCCAGCGACGGCATCAGGCACTGCACGTCCACGATCATGGCTTCCACGGCGCCGGTGGTGATCGCCACCTCCTGCTGGAGGAAATTGCCGGCGGAGGGGACGCCCTGGCGCATGAGGATCTCGTTGGCGGTGCAGCAGATGCCGGAAAGCTGGATGCCCTGGGCGCCTTTCTCCTGCGCGAGCTTGAGCAGCTCGGGGTCGCGGCTGGCCTCGACGATCATCTCCGACAGCATCGGCTCGTGGCCGTGGACGACGATGTTGACCTTGTCCTCGGCGAGCACGCCCAGGTTGACCTTGGCGCGGATGGGGGTCGGGCAGCCGAGCATAATGTCCTCGAAGTCGGTGCCGATCATGGAGCCGCCCCAGCCGTCGGCGAGGGCGGTGCGGATGCCGGCCATGACGAGGTTGCGGTAGTCGTTGTCCACGCCCATGTGGGTGCGGTGCATGATCTCGACCACCTCGCGGTCCACCCCGCGCGGCCACAGGCCGAGCTTGCGCCACAGTTGCTGGCGCTTCTTCGGCGCGCGGCGCAAGGGTACCAGCTCCCCCTCCTGCTGGCCGAACTGGGCGTAGGCCAGCTCTGCCACCTCGCGGGCAAGCGCCATCGGCTCCTTGGCGTCGGCGCCCTCGATTCCGAAGTAGGTCGCGACCTCGCGCAGCTTGCTCTCGCGCTTGATCTGATAGTCCTTGGCCTCGCCTTTCGCCATCAGCAGCATGGTATGGGCGACGTCGCGGCCGTGGTCGGAGTGGGCGGCGACGCCGGAGGCGATCATGCGCGCCAGGTGGCGGGCGGCGATGGTGTCGGCGGAGGCGCCGCACACCCCCACCGACGGGCCCAGGCCGAAGGGGTCTATGCGGCAAGGCCCCATGGTGCAGTGGCGGCAACACAGCCCCAGGCCCCCGAATCCGCATTGGGGCTGCATCGCATCCCAGCGGTCCCAGGCGGTCTCGATGCCCTGCTCGGCCGCACGCTCCAGCGCGCTCTGGGTGGCCGCGTCTATGCTGCGCTGTTGCCTCTCAGCCATGTGCTAGCTCCTTGCTTTCCCGCGCGCCGCGGCCCTTCACCAGCGTACACCTATTTTGTGAAGGCCCGCACAAGACCTCTCTTCTCGGCAAAAAGACGCCCCTTACGGTCAAACTCAAACACCGACGGGCTCATCAGGACCATCGCGCGCCGGGCCGGCCCGCCCGATCTTCCGTGAGGGAGCGATTGCCGGCCGCCAGCGGCGACCTGCGGCGTGGAACGATGCTCTACGCTGCTATCTATCGGAGCAGTCCACCGGCATCAGCCGCGGACTGGATGAGCCCATCATCCAGACTGCGCACGATATACTACTATACTACCACTCCCGCCGGAGTTGTCAACCGCGGCGCCGGGGTGGGCCTGCGCGGGCTGCCTCAGCCGCTAGGCTCCCAGGTGCGCCCGGCGTCAACTATGTGGATGACATGCCAACCGCGCGCGGCGAGCTCGGCGCCGATGTAGCGGCGGTGGCATTCCCAGGGCGCCCGCTCGGCGCAGAAGAAGGCGGTGCGATGGGCGCGGGCAAGGGATTCCAGTTCGTCCACGCCGCGGGCGAATTCGTCGGTCAGCGTGTGCGCCTCATACCCGCCCTTGCGGTACCCACCGAGATCGCGACCCAGGTAATGGTACTCGATGCCGGCCTGGGGCAGGCGCTGCTGCATTTCGTCGCGCTGGAAATGGGGGAAGCGTCGGCTGGCTGGGAGGCTGCGGACGTCGGCGACGGCTTCGATCCCGTAGGCCATGAGTACCCCGACGAACTCCTCCCACGACCGGGTGCCGGTGCCAAGGGAGAAGATGGCGGGGCGGTGGCGGGGCTCGTCAACGGCCTGGGAGTCAGCCACATGTAGGGGCGGCTCGCGAACCGCCCCTACGAAGGGCAACCTTGGCGCTCCCTGGGCTGGCATGAGCAGCGGATTCGCCCACCGCGGCGTGCGGCCCTGTCAGGCCGGTCATCCCAACGGTTTGGTTCGCGTGCCTAACCCCAGACGCCCCAGCCCAAGTCGGTGATGACCTCCTCAGCCTGTTCTGGGGTTAGGTCGCGCCGATGGAGCGCCTTGAAGATGACACGTATCGGCATGTCAAGGTCGTAATCCGTTTCCTTCGGCCAGTCCGTGATCCTCTTATCCTTCAGCCACTGCCTAACGCGGTCGAGGTCGAAGCGCGCGAAGGGCCAGCAGCGCAGTATGGGAAGCCCGCTTTGCACCCACTCGAGCAGCGTCACCGGCGAGCATCGTAAGCGCCGGCAAATGTCGCGCGCGTCCATGATCCTGAGGCGCATCCGACTGTGCGGCATTCCCCACCAGTCTTTGCCTTTGCCTGTCGGCTTGCCGAGCGTACCGCTCATCATGTCAACGTCGGCCACTTCCCAGTCGAGGTCCTGCAGGCGATAGCCGTATTGTGCAGCATTCGCCTCGCAATCCTTCCTGCGCTGCTCCTTGCGAGGCAACGCGTAGATGCGCACCGCCTCTTTGTCGATCTTGACGCTGGAGTCATCCCCTGAGTCGAACCGCGCCCTGACTTGCATTCCCACCACCTCGCCGGCGCGCTCGCCGGCCGCATCAATATCCCCCTGCTCCAGCAGCCGCCGCGCCTCGGCCATCAGGCGTTCGATCGTCTGCTGCGTGAACTCGTCCTCGGGCTTGCCTTCGCTAAGATTCTTGCGTGCCATCGTGAATGCCTCCTTGAGAGTCGCGCGCGCCCGGCTGAGGCGGCTCTTGACCGTTCCCGCACGAATGCCCAGTAGCGCCGCGGTCTCCGCGCAGGTGTAGCCGGCCAAGTAGGTCAGCGTAACCGTTTGCCGCATCGCCGTCGGCAGTTGTTGCAGCAGTTCCGCGATGCGACCATCGTCATCCGGCCGGCCCGGGCCCATGTGATCCCTGCGCATCTGCTCAAGCCGTTCGGGCGCCACCAGGTCTTCGCGGCGACGGCGCCGCCGCATGAGCGCCAGGCGCTCGGTGAGACGGCGCAGCCACGGCAGCAGCGCTTGCGGATCGCGCAGTTGGTGCAGGCGGAAGAACGCGCGGACGAAAGCATCCTGCGCCACATCCTCCGCATCCGCCAGCGAGCCGAGCCGGCCCGCCGCCAGCGCCACCAGCGCCGCGCGGTGGCGATCAACTATCGCCTCGAAGGCCGACAGATCGCCGTCGCGCGCACGCGCCACCAGTTGTGAATCGGTCTCCTCGCGCATACCCGAATATCCAAGGCGCTTGGACACTGTGTAGATGCTCCCATCGGCATGAACGGTTCCATAGGGCCGACGCGAATCCTGGCATGAGCCGGGGTCGGACGGCGCGGCGCAGGACATCGAGCGCCCCTCGCCGAAGCAAGTAGGGCTTATACGGAGCATGGGCGCCTCGCCCGTGGACACAGCCGGGGGCGATTGTGCTCCACGTCCACGCAGGCGAGGACGCCTGCGCCACCAACACGGGATAGGAGACGGGACTTTGCGCCTCAGCCAACAGGAAATCGAGCATATCGCCCTGCTCTCGCGGCTGAAGCTCACCGCCGACGAGCGCCAGCGATTGACTACCCAGCTCAACGATATCATGGGGTTTTTCGAGCAGCTCGGCGAGCTGGACACCTCCGGCGTCGAGCCGACCTCCCACGTCATCCCCATGCATAACGTCTTGCGCGCCGACGAGGTGCGACCGTCGCTGCCGGTCGAGGAAGCCCTCGATAACGCGCCGCAGCGGGCGGGCGACACCTTTCGCGTCCCGCGGGTGGTGGAGTAGCCGCGGTGTCGAATGAACTGCTCCTGACCGCCGCCGAGGCCGGCCGCCTCATCGCCGCGCGCAAGCTGTCGTCGGTCGAGCTGACCCGCGCCTGCCTGGAGCGCATGGCCGCAGTCGAGCCGCGCATTCACGCCTTCGTACGCATAACCGACGACCTGGCGCTCGAACGGGCTGCGGAGGTTGACCGCCGCATCGGCGCCGGCGAGAAGCTCGGCCCGCTGGCGGGAGTGCCTATCGCCCTCAAGGATATTCTCTGCACCCGCGGCATTCCCACCACCTGCTGCTCGCGCATCCTCGAGGATTTCGTTCCACCCTACGATGCCACGGTGATCCAGAGGCTGCGCGAGGCGGGGCTGGTGTTCCTGGGCAAGACGAACCTGGACGAGTTCGCCATGGGCTCGTCCACCGAGAACAGCGCCTTCGGTCCCACCCGCAACCCGTGGGCGCTCCACCGCGTCCCCGGCGGCTCCAGCGGCGGATCGGCCGCGGCGCTGGCCGCCCTGGAGGCCCCTCTCGCCATCGGCACCGATACCGGCGGTTCGATTCGCCAGCCGGCGGCCTTCTGCGGGGTGTCCGGTCTCAAGCCAACCTATGGCCGCGTATCGCGGTATGGGCTCATCGCCTTCGCTTCCAGCCTCGACCAGGTCGGCCCCATGGCGCGCGACGCGCGGGACTGCGCGCTGCTGCTGCAAGTGCTGGCGGGGCATGACCCGTTGGACTCGACCTCGATTGACGCGGAGGTGCCGGACTACGCTGGGGCGCTGAAGGGCGGGGTCAAAGGCTTACGCGTCGGCATCCCGCGCGAGTTCTTCGAGTACCGCGGCTCCCGGGTATCGAGCGCGATCGAGGAGGCGGTGCGCGCGGCGGCGGGGGTGCTCGAGGGCCTGGGCGCGGTGTGCGAGGAGGTCTCGACCCCGCACCTGCAATACGTGATCCCGGTTTACTACATCATCGCCCCCGCCGAGGCGAGCTCCAACCTTGCGCGCTACGACGGCGTCGCCTATGGCCACCGCACGCCCGCGGGCGCGTCCGACATCGTCGAGCTCTACCGGGAAACGCGCGAGCAGGGCTTCGGCCCCGAGGTCAAGCGGCGCATCATGCTCGGCACCTATGCTCTCAGCGCCGGCTACTACGACGCCTACTACCTCAAGGCGTCACAGGTGCGCACCCTCATCCGCGGCGACTTCGAACGCGCGTTCGAGCATCATGACCTGCTGCTGGCCCCGACCACGCCCAGCCCGCCCTTCCGCCTCGGCGAGAAGGCCGACGACCCCGTGCAGATGTA
>DATLAK010000132.1 GCA_035527535.1 Armatimonadota bacterium | reverse complement strand
GGTCGTGAAGGGCAGTCCGGCCCCGGCGGCGAAGCACGGATGCGCAAGGCAACCTGAAGGTTCCCTCCGGGAGTGGATCGTCATGTCTGAAGTAAGAGTAGGCTTCGTCGGCGCGGGCGGCAATGCGCGCGGTCACATGGGCCGCCTCGCCGAGATCGAGGGCGTAAGTATCGTCGCCATCGCTGACCTGGTCGAGGAGCTGGCGCGCAAGACCGCCGGCGAGCACGGCGCCACCGCCTACACCGACTACCACAAGCTGCTGGACGCCGAACAGCTCGATGCGCTCTACGTGAGCATCCCGCCCTTCGCCCACACCGACGCCGAGGTTCTCGCCGCCCAGGCCGGGCTGCACCTCTTCGTCGAGAAGCCCGTGGTGCTCGACATGGACAAGGGCTTCGAGATCCTGGAGGCCATCCAGTCCGCTGGCGTGCTCTCGAGCGTTGGCTACCAGCTCCGCCTGATGGACACGACGCAGCGCCTGAAGGCCTGGCTGGCCGACAAGACCGTCGCGATGATCTCCTCGCACCGCTGGGGCGGGCTGCCGGGCACGGCCTGGTGGCGGGTGATGGACAAGTCCGGCGGTCAGCTTCACGAGCAGACCACCCATCAGCTCGACCTGATGCGCTACGTGACCGGCGATGAGGTGGTGGAGGTCAGCGCCCGCTACGCGCTGCGCACCATGGGCGAGATCGAGGGCCTCGACATTCCCGACAGCCAGGCGGTGGTGCTCGAGTTCGCCTCGGGGATGCTCGCCACGATCTCGACCAGCCCGATGATGACCCAGGGCGGCGGGAAGAGCGATATCGTCTTCCTGCTGCGCGACCGGATCGTCGAGTGGTCCACCCAGGCCATCAAGACCTCGCCGGGCGAGGTGCCCGAGTTTGCCGGCGAGCCGGCCGAGACCCCGAACATTGACCAGGTGTTCGTGGCGGCCATCCGGGCCGGTGACCAGTCTCTGATCCCGTGCTCCTATGAGGACGGGCTACGCACGTGCGCGGTGACGCTGGCGGCCAACGAGTCCGCCGCAAGCGGCCGACCGGTCAAGCCCGCGATGTAGGCAGCGATGGCTCATCACGACGAGGGGCGGCGCGGCCTGCGCCGCCCCTGTCTGTGGCGGGGCGCGGAAGGATGGCTCTTGCCGCTCGCCGAACCTAACCCCCGGACTGACGCATGCGCCCGCGAAGGGAGCTTGACATGATGACGCGCACCCAGAGCAGCTTCACCTATGCCCTCATGGTCGTCGGCGCGCTGGCGGCCGTCTGGGTGCTGAACCAGCGTATGGCCGTCGAGCGCGCCAACACCACGGTGGGCATCGCGGTGGACTTCCTGGAAGTCGAGCAGCTCGCCGCCGCGACGGGCGGGTCACTGGAGACCGTGATGAACGATCTCCGGCAGGCCGGCGCCACGCATCTGGCGCTGACCGAGGATAGTCTGCAGGGCCTGATGGACCGCGGGCAGGCGACGCTCTTCGGTGAGGAGCGCACTACGCGCCTGTGGGTGGAGAGTTCGTATCGACTGGCACAGGCGGCGCAGGCGCTGAGCGCCTCCTGCCCGGGGAACTACTCCCGGCCCGGAGGCAAGGAGGGCGAGAACTGGCTGCGTGTGCCTAGCGCGGCGACCGCGAATCCGGCGATCGGCGTGGGCTATTCACACCAGGCGCTGGTGGCGGCGCGAGCGGTCGGCATGAAGATCGTGGCCCGGCCGCTCTGGCAGGGGGTGCGAAGTCAGCAGGCGGTCGAGTCCGCCATCACCATGGCTGCCGACACCGACGCGCGGATTGTGGTCTTCAGCGGCGACCAGATCCTGGGATTCCCCGGCCTGGTGGGTGCAACCGCGGACGCCCTGCGCCAGCACAACCTGACCTTCGGCTTCATCGAGCTGGCCCCGCAGAACGGAGATGCGGCCCTCGCGTCCAAGCTGGATTACTCGATAGTGCGCGTGCACAGCATCACGGATCAGGAGATGCGCACGATCTCATTGTCGCGTGCGGTGGATCGCTTCGTACGGGCGGCCCGGGAGCGGGAGGTGCGGCTGCTGTATCTTCGCCTGTTCCCGTGCGATGAGCACGGGCCGCTGCGGCCGAACCTGGACTACCTCGCGACCATCGTCGGCGAGCTGCGGGCGCAGGGCCTGCGGCCGGGCGATCCGGCGCCGCTTGCCAGCCTGAACCCGCCCGCCTGGCTGCTGGCGCTGGTGCGGCTGGGGGTATGCGGAGGCCTGCTGTGGGTACTGCAGGCGCTCTTCGGCCTGCGGCCGGTCTGGTTCTGGGGCCTTGCCGCGGTAGTCCTGGCGGGTGGCAGCACCGGCATGATGGTTGCGACCGGCCTGGTCCGCTCGCTCGCAGCGCTGGTGTCCGCCATCGTCTTCCCAACGATCGCGGTGTGCTGGGGCGCGAGGACGCTGGCCCGCGAGAAGGCCGGCCGCGGCGAGGGCCTGTGGCTTGCGGTGGTGGGCTTCCTGGGGGTGTGCGCCATCACGGCCGTGGGCGGCCTGCTCATTGCCGGCCTGCTGAGCGACAGCGCTTACATGACGAGGATCGCGCAGTTCCGCGGGGTGAAGCTGGCCCAACTGGTGCCGCTGATAGGCGCCGCCCTGATCTGGCTCGCCCGCCAGACGCCCCAGTACCGCGAAAGGCAGGCCGGCGCGGCGGACAAGGGCGAGTGGCGATCGCTCT
>DATLAK010000131.1 GCA_035527535.1 Armatimonadota bacterium | reverse complement strand
CCGACTCCGGCTGCGCCTCGTACCCCATCGTGCGCAGCCGCGCGATGATGGCGTCCAGGTCCACCTCCTGCGCCCGGTACTCCACGCGCATGTTGGAGCCGACTACGCTGGTCGTCGAGTGGACGACGCCCGGCATCTTCGAGACCACCGTGTCGAGGGTGGCCGCGCAGTCCGGGCAATCCAATCCCCCGAGCATGATCGTCTCATGCCGGAAGCGCGCGCCGATGCCGGCGCCGATCTCGACCACCTTACGCTCCAGAGCGTCGAAGGAGGTGCGGTCCTGGTCATACTCGAGCAGGAAGGTCGAGGCCTGCCGATCCACGGTCGCCGACAACACTCCCTTGGCGACCGCGACCTCGGTTTCGAGCCGCTCTATGCAGCGCTCGCACTCGGCGCCGCCGGGGATGATTAGCGGAAGCTGGAGCTTGCGCGTGGCCATGGGTCACACGTGCGCCCCGACCGGTCGGGGCGAGATAGCCGCGACTTCAGCGAGGTCGCGTTCTGACGCGATCGCGGTGATAATTGGCTTTCGGCGGGCAGGGCTCCTGCTGCACCGGACCGCCGGCCCGCGCTGAGAGGGGAAAAAGGCTTGCCCCGGGGGGCGGCAACTGCCGCTATTGCCGGCCGACCTTGGAGCAAGCCAATGGGTTATTCCATACCTGCGCGTCCGTTGTTAGAAGTCATGGGCGCCCGGTCGCCTGACCGCGTGCGGTTTCGCGGCTGCGGGCGAAGTCGCGCCCTCAGCAGGCAGGTATGGCCGGGCGGGTGGGGAAGTCCATCGTGGCCGACGCCGACCGCTTCGGCGGCCGAAGCGAGCCTCCGGGGCCCGCGAAGACCGAAGGGTGGCGAGTTCCGATGACGTCGCGTGAAGAGCAGGCGAAGCGCGCCGCGGTCGAGGCGAAGCTGCTGGCGGAAGCGGATCTGGTGGTTTCGCGCCTCCAGGCAGCGCTCGCGGCCGCCCCCGCGGATGACGAGCTGAGGGCGCAACTCGAATGCATCGTCGAGCAGGCACGCCGCTTTCGCCGCCGCGTGCAGGAGGCGATCACGAGGGCGCACTCTGAACGGGGGGAGAACCGCCTGCCCTAGCGGCCGGTCGGCGCGGCCCAGAACGTAGGCCATGCCCGAATTGCTGCCATACAAGCATGCGGATTACCCGGCAATGCTGGAGCTGACCCGCGAGAGCATAGTGACGACGGGGCGCCGCGGTGCCGCTGAGGAGTTCGATGAGGAGCTCTTCAAGGGCATGATCGGCGACGAGCAGGCGACCACCCTGGTGATGTGGGACCGCGAGGCGCTGGCGGGATATGTTACCTTCTCTCCGGACGAGGACCACCTCTTCATCAACTGGCTGGTGCTGCGCCCGGACTACCGCAACCGCGGGTTCGCAACCATGCTCTTGGACGAGGTCGGCCGGGCCGCCGCGCAACGCGGCCTGCGCTCGCTGCGAATCTGCCTACAGGAAAGCAACCACCCGGCGATCACCGTCTGTGAAGCCGCGGGCTTCCAGCGGGTGGCCCTCGAGCCCATGGGATGGGTGATGGAAAAACCGGTGGTGCCCGAGCGCGGTGACTGAACCGGTCTCGGCCCCGACTCGTCGCGGCGCCTAGCGCGCGGCGGTAGGCTGGGCCTGGTTTCTCTTCGACGCCGCCTCATTCCGAGCCCGCTGCGCCTGGCGCTCCGTGGCCCTCCGCGCCCGGCGCAGGTCCGGCGAACCGGGGCTCAGCTTCTCCAGCTCCGCGAGCTGATCCCGCGCTTGTGCGAACTGGCCGTTCCACCGGCATACGTGCACCAGCAGCACCCTCGGGAAGGTCTCGCGCGGCGCCAAGCGGATGGCCTGCTTGAGCGCCGCTGCCGCGCCCGCGTAGCGGTGATGCTCGATACACCAGTGCGCCACCGCCACGTGCGCGTCCGGGTTGCGTGGATCGGCCGCCACGCCGCGGCGGTACTCGCGCAGCGCCAGGTCCTCGCGCCCTTGCTGGCTGTACATCTCGGCGAGCCCGGTGCGCGCCGGCAGGTATCTCCGGTCAACCGCCAGCGCCTTGCGATACGCGGTGGCGGCAGCGGACCAGTCTCCCCTGCCCTCCGCTTCGGCGGCCGCGTCCATATAGGCGATCTTCAATGTGGCGCGGTCGCTGCACCGTCTTGCGTACACCGCCGCCGCCCCCAGCGCGCACAGCACCAGGGCCCCCACGATGATCCTCAAGACTCGCCGCGACATGGCCCGGCCACCTCCTCACAGCGACAGGGGATGGCGGCGCACTTCGGGCACCCCGACGCGTACTTGTCTCGCGCCGCCGCCTCGAGGTCCACTCCCGCGATGCTTGCGAGGGTCGCCAGCCACGCCAGCGCGTCGGCGAACTCCGCCCGTAGTTGGGCCGCATCACCCACGCGCAGCGCCTGCGCCAGCTCCCCCGTCTCCTCGCAAAACCACATGAAGGTGCCGCCGAGGCCGCGTCGGCGGTCTCGCTCGAGGTATATCTGTTCGATCAACCGCTGGAACTCGGATACCTTCATCGCCTCGTCACTCAAGGACGCGACTTCGCCGAAGTCGCGGTTATCTCGCCCCGACCGGTCGGACCGCCCATTGGTTGGTTCTTCACGCGCACCGCCGTATCCTGGCCGCCCACAACGACAGCGGCTCCGTTTGTCTGCGCACAGCACCACGGGGCACGCGCGCGGCCTTGTCTCGCCCCAGGGGGCCAGGTATAATCAGCGACGCGGCTGCGATGCCCGCCGGAGGACTGCCCGTGAGCGAGTATGCGCTCGACAGCGACAAGCAGTGCGCGTTCTACGACCCCGCGGTGGAGGGCCGGGTTCACTGCCGGCTGTGCCCCCACCAGTGCCGCATCGCCGATGGCCAGACCGGCATCTGCCGCGTGCGCCGACACCGCGGCGGCCGGCTCTATGCCCTCACCTACTCCCGCGTCACCTCGATCAACCTCGACCCCATCGAGAAGAAGCCGCTCTACCACTTCTATCCCGGGTCGTGGATCCTGTCGCTGGGCACGCTGGGGTGCAACCTGGCCTGCGACTTCTGCCAGAACTGGCAGATCTCTCAGGACGCGGCGCCCACGCGCGAGCTGACGCCGCCCCAAGCGGTGGAGCTGGCGCTGCGCGATCAGCACAACCTGGGCCTCGCCTTCACCTACAACGAACCGCTGATCTGGTACGAGTATGTCTATGACACCGCCTTGCTGGCGCGCGAGCGCGGGCTGAAGATCGTCCTCGTCACTAACGGCTACATCAACGAGGAGCCGCTGCGCCAGCTGCTGCCGGCGGTGGATGCGATGAACATTGATGTCAAGAGCTTCGGCGATGATTTCTATCGCACGCTGTGCAAGGGCCGCGCGGCGCCGGTGCGGCGGACGGTGGAGATCGCGCACGCGGCCGGATGCCTGGTGGAGTTGACCAACCTCGTCATCCCTGGCCGCAACGACTCTGACGACGAGCTGCGGGCGCTGGTGGATTGGGTCGCGGGAGTTGACGCGGCCATCCCCTTGCACTTCTCGCGCTATCATCCGGCGTACCGGCTTGACGCGCCGCCGACGCCGCCCTCGACCCTGCAGCGGGCGCTCGCCATCGCCAAGGAGAAGCTTCACTACGTCTATCTCGGCAACGTGGCGGGCGCCGGCGGCGAGGATACGGCCTGTCCGGCGTGCGGGATGACGATGGTCGCGCGCAGCGAGTTCTCGGCGCGAGTGACCGGGGTGCGGGCGGGCAAGTGCACGCACTGCGGCGAGGAGATCAACATTGTCGGCCCATGAGAGGAGGCAGCGACATGAAGCATGAAGGCGAGGGCGAGCACCTGTCCTGGCGCGACGTCCTGGCGCGCTCTTTAGACCTGGGCGTGGGCGCGGTGATGCTGACCAAGGAGGCGGCGCAGAAGGCGATGGATGAACTGGTCGCCAAGGGCGAGGTCAGCAGGCAGGAGGGCAAACAACTGCTCGAACGGATGATCGAACGCGGCAAGGAGCAGAAGGAGCGCCTGGAGAAGCTGGCTGCGGAGGCGGTGGAACGGGCGATTGACAAGGCGGACCTCGCGCGCGCCTCCGAGCTCCGACACGCGCGCGCGCGCATCGGGGAGCTGCAGCAGCGCCTCGATCGCCTCGAGGCGCGGTCGGCGGCGGGGCAAGCGCCGCACGAGCTGCCTCAGTAGTACCGCTCCGCCACGATTCGGGGCGCACCCTCGAGTCGCGGCCCTTGCGATGGCGTGGCATCCCGTTCCGGCTGCCCGTGGCCGCCTTATGAGGGCACCTTGGTGCTGCACACGCGACTGCGCAACCTGCGGCGTCTGCGCGAGGTATCCGGCATCCTGGTCAAGTACGGCTTCGGGTACCTGGCGATCCAGTTCGGCCTCGACCGGCTGATACCGGTCAGCCGCTGGCGGGCTCGACTGCGGGGGCGCGAGCATCCCTTGTCCCTGGCCGAGCGCCTGCGTCTGGCACTGGGGGAGCTGGGCCCGACTTTCATCAAGCTCGGGCAGGTGCTGAGCAGCCGCGAGGATATCCTGCCTCCGCGGTTCATCCATGAACTGCGCAAGCTCCAGGATGAGGCGCCGCCGGTACCGTACCGCCCGGTGGCGGCCGAAGTTGCGCGGGAGCTGGGAGCGCCGCCGGAGCAGCTCTTTGCGTCCTTCGACCCGGAGCCCTTATCCTCCGCCTCCATCGGCCAGGTGCACGCCGCCCAGACCCGAGATGGGCGCGCGGTGACGGTCAAGGTGCAGCGGCCGGGGATCTCGGCGGCGATCGAAACCGACCTCGCCATCATGCGCGATGCGGCCGACTTTCTGCACCTGCGCTCTCAGGCCTTGCGCCGCTTCGACTTGCCGGGGCTGGTGGATGAGTTCAGCTCCCTCCTGCGCGATGAGCTGCGGTACCGGATCGAGGCCCACAGCGCGCAGACCGTCCGCGACAACCTGCGCGAGCTGTCGTGGGTGCAGGTGCCGCAGGTGGTGTGGGAGCTGACTACGCAGCGCGTGCTGACGATGGAACGGGTGCATGGGCTGCGCATTGACCGCACCCAGGAGCTGAGCCGGCTCGGGGTGGACTTGCCCCAGCTCGCGCAGCGCTTCGCCCAATGCATGTTGCAGCAGATCTTTGTGGACGGGTTATTCCACGGCGACCCGCACCAGGGCAACGTGTGGGTGCGGGGGGACGGCGCCCTGGTGCTGCTGGACTTCGGCATGGTGGGGCGCCTCGACCGGCGGTTCCGGCGGTCGCTGATCAGCCTCGTGCTGGCGCTGATGAGGCAGGACTCGCAGGGGGCCCTGGACGAGATCGCGGACATGGGCATGATGGGCGAGCACCAGGAGGTCGGCGGCCTGCGCCGCGATCTGCGACGCCTGTTCACCAGGTACCATTTCTTGCCGCGGCACGAGTTTCCCCTGGGCGAGCTCTTCATGCGCGTGGTGGCGCTCATGTCGCGCCACCGCATCCCGGTGCCCTGGGAGCTCTCGCAGCTGGGCAAGGCGCTGGTGATGACCGAGGGCATTTGCCGCGAGCTGGATCGCGATTTCGAGTTCGACCAGGCCGCCTCTCCGGTCATCGAACGCTTGCGGCGCGAGCGCCTGAGCCCGCACCACCTGGTCGAGGACCTGTCCGAGCTTGGGCGCGACCTGGCGCGCAATCTGGGCGCCCTGCCGGAGCGCCTCAACCAGGTGCTGGGCGAGCTGCGCCGCGGCACGCTGCGGGTGCGCGTAGCGGCCGAGGAGGGCGAGCACGCGCTGGCCTATCGCAATGTGCTCTACAATCGCGTCTCCCTGGCGGTGATACTGGGGGCGCTGGAGATCGCGACCGCGTTGTTCATGCTGTCCACCACGGTTTCGAGCACCATCAAGCTGTGGGTCGGCATTCCGGTGCTGGCCGCGGTCGGCATCGCCGTCATCACCCTCCTCGGCGGCCTCCTCAGCCCGCGGGAGTGAGCACACCGCCAAGTCATTAAGTAAACAGTATTGTAGCTGTCCCTAATTTCCCTAATCTCCCTAATTCTCCCCAATGAACAAGCTCCCCAAGACACTGAACGGTCGCTGATCATTCTTCTCGTGGTCCACGTCCGAGGGCTTTGCGTTCCCACACACCATAAATGACCCGCAAAATGATAAGCATCACGAAGGCGCCGGCGGTCCCGCTGATGATAATGGCGATGAGATCGGCCAGCGTGTGTACCATGCCCATCAGCGTCAGCTCTACGGGACCCCCCACCGCGATGATCAGTATGACCAGCCAAGACTTCGACCGTTTCCCTCCGAACGGCGCCACGCCGCTCGCCGTCATCCCGATGCCGACGTATAGCATCGCCGCCATCCAGATCAACGCAATGTCCAGGTATTGCCGAGGTTCCTGTTTCAGGAGCAAAACGCGCACCAGTAGGTCTGTTGGCAGCGCGATGAACAAGAACCAGAAGCCGCGCGCTGCCCAACGCTGGTGCGTGGCGGTGATGCGTTCATCAGAATGGTTGCTCATTCGGGTTCCTCCGCCCAGAAAAGATCGGTCAACGATCTGTGCAGCGCCTGCGCCAGGCGCAGGCACAGGATGATCGTCGGGTTATACTGTTCCGCCTCGATCAACCCGATGGTCTGCCGGGTCACCCCGATCAGATCCGCCAATCCCTGCTGCGTATATCCGCATTCCACCCGGGCCAGTTTGACCCGGTTGCGAACGCGCAACTCTGATTTCATCGCATCGAAGCCCCAATCCCCAGGGTGTGATGCCGTTAGTGTAATATATATATGGCATAATGTCAAGTATATCTGTCATAAAGTCAGATATATTTCCCAATCATCTGCGTTGCTGGGTGAAATACGAGGATGCTGAACAAACCGTCCGGTGACGGTTTGTTCAGGCAGGCGTGGTGGAGGAAAGCGACCTGGGATCGAAACTCTCTCTGCTTCGGACGAGGTCAAAGATTTCGATGACAGGGCGTTTTGGAGTAGGAAGTTGCGGTCGCGAACTCTCTCTCCGTCCGGCTGCAACCCCACCGCCACGTAGCTCCCCTGCTCTCCTCTCAGGTCAGTAAGACCACCGTTCGCCCGGAAACCGGTGTCCCAAGCCCACTTAACACGGACGCAGTAGCCCGCTGCTACCGGCTTGAGCCGTTTCGCTCTCAGTCCGTGACCCCACTCAGTTTCCAGTGGGCGGTGCGGTGATGCGCATGGCCGCCGCCCAAACAAAAGATAGGAAAAGTGCGCCAAATACTCCGCCCAAGAAGGGCGAGTGCCAGCCGGAAAAGGCGACATCGATCACAAGTCGTCCAGCCACAGCGCCCGCCAGACCGGCGAGTACTGCAGCCCACCAAAGTCCCGTGCGTGCACCTACGCACACGGACGCGCGGGTCAGCAGGCCCAAGCCGATGCCCACCGCAAGCGTGACCGCCCAGCCGAAAACGCCCATTGCCACGATGGTACCCTCCTTTGCAGCCGGCACGTTGTGTTTCTTACGCTTGGCCGCGTGCCGTCTTCCGCGGATTCGCCCCATGCGGGCCCAGCGCTATTTGGCTGATTCGTTGGTCACAATCTGCCATCCTGTTCGGCACACGCACGAAAAGCGCACAACGGCACTTTCCGGTGTTCAGGTTCAACAATCATGGAACAAGTCAAGGGATGAATTGAGGTACACCGTCGGTGTCCTTGCTCTTGCACCTTGATCCCTCCGCGCGAGCTTGCAGGGGTGCTCGCGCCTGGCCACCAGCGCCCGAATCTGGAGCGCTTTTCACCGCGCCAGGATGGCTTCCCTGCGGCCGCAGCAGACATCGGGGGTGCGCGAGGCCGCGAACGGCGCGCCGTGGGCGCCCGTGTCGCGCTTTCGGGCGCGGCCCGCGGCTATGCCTCGCCCTCCGGCCCTTCGCGGCGCTGTCGGCGCGTCTGTGCGCCAAGTCGTCGCCAAGATGACTCCTATCGCCTGCCCCTTGGCCTTGACATCTTCGGCTAAACATCCTCCCTATGTACTTATAGGATGCACGCCACGCGTGCGAGGAGGGCAGGATGACCAAGGGAGGATCAGGGAAGGTAGGTAGGAGGGAGGTAGGGAGCAGGCGGCAGACTCGGTCTCTGCTGAGCGAGTTTCTGGATGCGCTGGCGCTGGAGGGGCGCTCGCCGCATTCGGTGCGCTCTTATCGCCGCGACCTGGAGCCGTTGCTGGCGGCGCTGCCGGCGCGACTCGACCAGGTGCACCCCGCCGACTTGCGGGAGTTCTTCCGCGCTCAGCAGCAAGCCGGGCGCGCGCCCTCCAGCATCAACCACGCCATCGCCGCCACGCGGTCGCTCTTCAACTTTCTGGTAGACAACCGCGTGCTGGACTCCAGCCCGGCCATGAGCTTGCGCTCGATCCGCGTCGGGCCGACTCTCGCGCCGAAGCATCTGACCGTGGAGGAGGTGGATCGCCTGCTGGCCGAGCCGCACACTGACACTCCAACCGGCGTGCGCGACCTGGCGCTGCTGGCTTTCCTCTACAACACCGGCCTGCGGGTCGGGGAGCTGTGCGCGCTCAACCGCGCGGATGTGCAGTTGCCCGCCGATGGCTGGGGCCAGGTGCAACTGGTCGGCAAGGGGCGGCGCCTGCGCTGGGTGCCGGTCAATGCCCATGCCCGCCATACGCTGGAGGACTACCTGGCCCGACGCGAGGATGATAACCCCGCGCTGTTCCTCAACCGCAGCGGGGAGCGCTTTTCGGTGCGGGGAGTGGCCCTGCTGGTCAACCGATATCTGCGGCGCATCGGGGTGACCGACCGCTCGGGGCCGCACCTGCTGCGCCACACGTTTGCTACCCACGCCTTGCGCGCCCGGCCCAACCTGCGCGCGGTGCAGGAGTTGCTCGGCCACTCCAGCGTCACCACCACCCAGCGCTATACGCATATGGACGCCGAAGACCTGCGCCGGCAGGTGGCGGAGTTGCTGGGGAGCCCGACCCAGCCCAGAACGGCAGGCCTCCGTGGCACTGGTCCGTAGCCTGCAACGCTGGCGTCAGCCGCGCTCAAGGAACGGAGATGGAATCGCTGGTTTCGAGGTTCGAGCCAGAATCGTAGCTCCAGCCCGCGAGACTTACGCTGTCGATGGTGAAAGTGAAAGTCGTGCCGTGAAGCGCTCGCTTGACGTTGTTGGACTGGAGCGTCACGCGGCCGGCGCCGTCGGTGAGCCCGGTGTCACTGTCGCTGCTGGCGCCGCTCCAATGCCCGAACACGCCTACCCCAGAGACGGCCGTGCCCCCGCCATCGACTATCGTCACAGTTGCGAGCGCAGCCGTGTTCACCCCCGCTGTCTTCAGAGCCATATCAATGCCGGCGACATGCATCATCTGGCCGGGCGGGATGATGCTTACCGTGGTTGTCGCGACGTTGTTAGTGAGATTGCTTTCACCACTCACCGCACTCGCCTCCGCCCGGAGCAGATGATTCCCAGTTGAAGCCGTGGCGGTCGGCCAGGTGAAGGCAAGCGTCTGACTCGCGTGTGCTGCTGGGCTCACCGTCTGGCTGCCGATCGGAACAGAGTCGGTGGCGTCTGCCAGGGTCACGGTAAAGCTTTCCGTGAAGTCGCCCAGGTTGGCCGCCGTCACGTCAACCGAGACCCCTTCGCCCTGAACGGCGCTCGACGGAGCGCTCACACTCGTCACCGCGACGTCGTGCACCGGGGCGAGAGCACAGTTGAGTGCCGCATAAGCATCGACGATCCCCCAGCCGTAGTAGCTGTCCCAGCCCGGCGCTCCCTTGTCCTCCGCAGTGCTCTGGAGCGCCTCTCGAACCTGATCCGGTCCAGCGACGCCGTCGGCGATCAAGAGCGCAGCCACTCCCGATACATGAGGAGTCGCCATCGAGGTGCCCTGGAAGAACCAGTACCCGAAGTCTCCCGTGTTCCTCGTGTTGGGGTTGAAGGTGTTCTGCAGGATGCCATCCACATACCCGTCGCCGTTCTGGTCGACCGTGACATCGCCCCCGGGCGCGGCGATGTCCACATAAGAGCCGTAGTTCGAGTAGTAGGCGCGTGTCTCATCGTACCGGGTGGCGGCCACCGCGATACAGTAGGCGTCGTAGGCAGCGGGATAGGAGGGGCTGTTCGAACCCGCGCCTTCGTTGCCGGCGGCGCACACGACAGTCGCGCCGTGCTGATAGGCATAGGCGACCGCGTTCCCGAGCGTGGTCGAGCTCCCGGCCCCACCCAGGCTGAGATTCAACACGTCAGCGCCGTTGTCGACCGCATAGTAGATGCCGTCCGCCACCTCGGCATCCGTGCCGGAGCCGTTGGCGTCAAGCACCTTCACGGGCATCAGCGTGGCGTCGAAAGCAATGCCGGCCACTCCCAGCGCATTCGCCGTGCTTTGGGCGATGGTGCCCGCGACATGGGTGCCGTGGCTATTGTCATCATTGGGATGGAGGTCGTTATTCACGAAGTCGTAGCCGGGAGCGAAGTCCGTCTGGGCAAGGTCAGGAGCCTGGTAGTATGTCCGCTTCCGGTTACGCACCCGCTCCGAGTAGTTCTCGTAGGCAATGCCGGTGTCGATGACTGCCACGATCACGCCCGTGCCGCTCGACATATCCCAGGCGGGTTCCAGGTTGATGCCTCCACCATTGGCCCCACCGTAAGGATTGGGAGATAGGCTGTCGTCGAAGTTCCACTGGTAGCCGTAGAGTGGATCGTTCGGGGCGGTGAGCACTTGGCGGACAAA
>DATLAK010000130.1 GCA_035527535.1 Armatimonadota bacterium | reverse complement strand
TCTCGATGACACGAACGGCTGCGCTCAGTGGCACACCGCCGTCCGTATCAAGCGCCACGATGGCATCGGCATTGAGCGCCGCCATTACTTTGGCAGCCGTCAGCCCGCTGAGAGTGTCCACCAGCACGAGAGTTCTCGATTTGCGCCCGGATTCCACGGAATGCCCCTTTCATGCCCATTGGCATCCTCCCGCCTCGCGGGAGAAGTATAGTGGTGCGGTTGACCCCGTTCGGCACGCCACTGTGCGCGGCGGCCTACTCGGACCCTGGAGGGCATCCAGTGACCGGCCTCTACTACCGCAAGGTTGAGGCTCCCGCCTCGCGGCGGGTGGTGTTTGGGGAAGCGTCAGGCACAGCAGACCGCATCACCGTCCGCATCGTGCCAATATGACACTCCCCCTACCCCCATGGCGACGCTACACTTTCCTATCCCAACCGGCACACCCGTCCGCTCTGTCATCCGGCTTTACCTCGCCGTCCATCCACTGACACCACTTGGGTTTACGGAACTGGGCACACTCCTCGCAAGCATGCGCACCGCCCAGATTCCACTCTCGCACCGTGCGCCCCGTTTTCTCGTGCTTTCGGACCCGTTCTGGCCGGCGCGGCCACGGATCGCCAGTCTCCACGTCCCGCAAGCACATGCCGCCAACGGCGCGATGATCCACCTTCGCCACGATGATCGGCTGCATGTCGTCAATGTCCGAGTTCCCACCCACGAAGATGTGGTGGACGCTCGCCATGGGCCTACACTGCAAGCCCAGCCACGACCTGAGCCGACCACACGGGGCCTTGCACGTCGCGGCCTCACTGCACTGCTGACAGAGCTGGGCGCGCAACCGCTGCTCCCGCTCACGCCTCTTCTTACGGTTGGTGCTCACGCATGTACTCCAGTTGATCGGCCAAATCAGGACCGGACCAGTGCCCGCGGCCCGCCGCCGCGAACTGGACGATGGGTCTGGCCTTGTGGTGCGTCTTGCGCTTGCCCCCCTCCCGCAGCCCCCCCGACCGCGTGGCCCCGCAGTGCCAGCACAGCCCCACGTCGCGGGCGTAGACCATCACCTTGCCGCACTTCCAGCACAGGTGCCCGCTCATCGCTCGCTCCTCGGCCCATTGGAAAGCCCACCGCCGCACGGGGCGACGATGGGCCTTCCGTCGCCCGGCCAGGGGCATAGCGCCGCTGCTCCTGGCCGGGGGGAGACACTCAGTTATCCGTCACGTCACGGCTCGACCTCCGCTTCGGACGCGCAGACAGTCAGGCCCCCGTGATGACCGCCAGCACATCGGCCTCATCCATGATGAGATAGTCGAGGCCGTTGAACTTGACTTCGGTGCCGGCATACAGGCCGAAAAGGACGCGGGCGCCCTTGCTGACGCGCATGGGAATCACGTTGCCGCCGTCGTCGCGGCCACCCTCTCCGATCTCGATGACCTCGCCCTGAATGGGCTTCTCTTGGGAACCCTCGGGCAAGACGATCCCGCCCGGCGTCACGGCATCCGGCTCCAGCCTTTGGACGAGAATCCTCTGCCCAAGGGGTTGCAGTTTCATTGCGCCCATCGCTCCTCTCCTTCTATTGTGGTTCGACCTCCGCTTCGGACGCGCCGGCGGCGGACCTGCGGAGACACGACTTGAAGAACTCCTCGCTCGCAACGCGATATGGCGGGGGCGGACGGCTGTGCGGCCACACGTCCACCAGCCGCCCGTCGGGGCCGAACAGCGCCCCCTGTAGCAACTCGCCCGACGCCTTCGCGCGGCTCTCGAACAGGGTGCAGCCGTTTTCCAAGGGGGTCAGGGTGTCGTCGGTCGGCACCACCTCGTCATCCACCCAGTGTGGGCCATCCTCTAGGGGGGTGCCAGTCTCGGCAAGAAGCCGAATAAAGGGCGACTCGCTGGGAATGATGGGAAGACTCACGGCGTGATCTCCGTCGGCCCCTTGGGCGGAACCCATTCCCACCTTGCGGGGTCGCACTGGCGAACGGATTTCTCGTTGCCGCAGGGATAGCGAACCATCAACCCGCCCTTGAACTCATAGACCTCCACGGGCGTCGGTATGTCAAGGGACGGATCGTCAAGACAGTGTGAAACCCAGTGCCCAGGCGTGTTCGGCATCCAGTGCCCATCGGGGTGCAGGCGAAGCGTCACGCCGTCGCTCATCACTCGTCTCCTCTCCCCCTCCCGCCAACACAGCATAGCACACCGCAACACACTACGTCAAGCACATTTTATCACTTTCCCGCAAGAAATCTACTTGACTCGCCAGCAAGCCACGTGCTACACTGGTCGAATGGAAACCGACAAGCCGCCAGACTGCCTCGTCCTCGCATTCGACCTCGACGCCATGGGCATCCCACGCGACGACGACCCTGCACTGCTCGAAGCCGCCGCTGCTGCACTCCGCAAGGCTGCACTTAGCGCCGTCCCCTGCCCGCCGCCCGCGCTCCAGTACCTCTGCGCGCTCCGCCGCCGCGACGGGCGCGACATGCTGGTGATCATCGTCCCTGGCGGGCAGTTCGCCGACGGGTCGTCGGCACTCGATGGCGGCGACTTCGTGTACATAGGCGACGC
>DATLAK010000129.1 GCA_035527535.1 Armatimonadota bacterium | reverse complement strand
CGCGCCTTGTGCCAGGCGTCAATCGTCGCCACGTTGCCAAAGGTGCTGGCGCTCTGGTGAATCACGATCGTGTCAATCCGCCGCACGCCTCTGCCTCTCACCTCACCTTTCACCTCTCACCTGCCCACCGGTCCCGTCTGTCCCCCAGCGCCTTCACATCGAGGCGGATCTCCTCCACTTGCTTCTCGATGTGCGCCAGCCGCAGATCCACCGTCGCCCGCTGCGCCATGCTCGCCCCCACCTCCCCTACCACCTGCTGCTCGCAGCGCGCCACCCGCCCGTCGAGACTGCTCCACACCCAGCCCAAGACCGCAAACATGATCACCGCGAACGCCATGAACATGCTCACAAATTGCCTGCCATTGCCGCTCATCTCTCACCCTTCACAGCCGCCGACCAATCGCCATCATGCACTCAATCAGCACCAGCACCTGCTTGCGCTCATACGCCTGCCACTTCGCCCACGAACGGCGTCAGCCGCACCAAATCAACCACCGATACCGTCAGCGTCTCAAGGCACTCGAAGGGTATAGGCTCCGCGTCAATCTCTACCTCTTCCCGTAGCAGCGCCTCGAAGTCGCGCCGAAAGTCGGCGATCCGCGCCCGCACCTGCAGGGGCGCCCCCGCCTGCCGCTCCGCATCCGTCTGCTCGTCGGCGTACTGCTCGACCAGCCGTATGCGCACCGCCTCGATCTCGCGCAGCTCGTCCATGAGCCGCCGCGCCAGCCGGTGCATCCGGTAGGCCAGGCGAAACTCCAGCGGCGCGGCCAGCAGGCGCTCCAGCGCCTCCCGCGCCTCGAATATCTCGCGCAGCGCGACTTTCACTTCAGCCCCTTCAGCGTCGTATTCGCCGCGTCCACGGCGTCTATCATGGCGGCTATCCGCGTCAGCAGGCCCAGCTTCTGCGCGTCGGTCAGGTTCAAGTCCGCATCGTCGGCGCGATCCTGCACGCGATTGCAGAACTCCAGGCCGATGAGCGCCTTCTGCCATACATCGTGGAACGCTAACTTGAGCGCGTTCAGCTTCGCCTGCTGTCCCGGTGTTAGAGCCATAACTGCCTCCTAGTAACCCACGTAGAGTCCATTCTTGAAAAGTTGCAGCGTACCGGCCTTGTCCTGAAATTGTCCGGTAGCGCCAGGCGTGCCGTCAGCCGAGTAGTAGCTGACCGTCGCAGGCGCCGTGTCGAAAGCACCAATCCGTATCCCGCCCACAACTGCGAGACCCGCATAGTGCAGCATCATGCGCTGCGAAATGGTGGTGCCCGCAAGCGGCGTCAATACCCAGTCCGCCAGGCAGCCCGCCGCGGCGTCAGTCCAGTTCTCGGCGGCGAGGAAGCGCATAGCGCCTTGGTCGTTAGCCCATGCGGTCGCCTTGTACCCGCCCGCCCGCAACTCCAGCAGCGCATCATTTAGCAGCACGGCGGACGGCGATGCTGCGCTGCCCCGCGACTTGCGCACATTGAGAATGGGGCTAAACGCATCCGCCGCGCTGCGCTGCCAGTTGATACCGTAGCGACTGGTGCCGCACAGCAGGTCAATATCCCAGGTGCCCGCCGGCGCCGCAATCCCGACGCCCAACGTGGCGAACTGCGGGCCGCTGGTCGTGAGCAGGGCCTGGTTGAGATAGGTGGTCACGTCGCTGTGGTCAGCAACGGTGAGCAGTCCGTGTGCGCGCGCATGAGCGATGATGCTCAGGGTTTCGTTACCCGCCGGGCTGTTCTCGGTGAGCGTGATCCCCGTGCCCGCCACGAGCTTGCCGTTGAGATAACCTGCTGTGGTGTCGTCGGACGAGACCTTGGCCTTCTCGTCGACGCCTGCCGCGTTCGCCTGAAATGCTGCGGTTGTTGCGCTCAACGCGGTCAGGACGTGCCCGGCGGTCAGGCCGCTAACAGTATGATCCGGCCCCAGAGCAGCCGAGGTCGCCAGGACGTGCGCCTGCGCATGGTGCGGTGCGCCGTTGCCAATGGCCGTGTGTTCGGTGGGCGTCAACACGTCAGCGAGAGTGAGTTCCTGGCCAGACAGGGCCAGCGCGGCATCACTACCCCCACCCAGCGTCACGGCGGCGTGATGTGGCGCCCCATTACCAATAGCGGTATGCTCGGTCGGCGTGAGCACGTCCGCCAGGGTCAACTGCTGGCCGGATAGCGCCAGAGCAGCATCGCTTCCGCCGCCAAGCGTCACCAAAGCATGGTGCGCATCAGCATCGTCTGCATGTGTCGCTATCAGCGCGTCGGCAATCGCGTCGGCTTCGGCGTCGGTGGTGTATAGCGCGTGGTCGTCGTCATCCAGGCCGGTCAGGGCGCCGTGATCGGTGACGCCGCCGCCGCCTGCCGCCAGCTCGCTCAGGGTCTTCGTGCCGGCCACGCCATCGGTCAGCGTCAGGTTCCCGCCGCCGTCGAAGGTGACGTACTTCGCGCCGTCATGTACCTCGTACTTCTCGGCGCGCGGGGCGCCCTCAAACTGCGGTGAGGATAGCCCGGCCAGGGTCGCCAGGCGGTCGGACAGCGAACCATACCCACCCCGCGCATCGCCTACTTCGCCGTCGCCAGCTTCCAATCGCGCATCAAGCGTCGAGAGTGAGCCATAGACATCGGAGTCGCGGGCATCAACCACCTCGCTCAACGTCTGCGAGCCGGAAACGCTGCCACTGCCGCCGCTACCGCCGCCCGTAGGTAGCCCCGTTGAGCCGCGGCCCGCCGGCGCGACAATGACATGCCGGTTCCCGCGCCCCCCGCCGACACGGGTCACGATAACCATGTCGCCAACAGCGAACGAGTAGGGCGTCCCGTTGTTGACATCGTAGAAGCGCTTGCCGGTGGCCGTGATCTGCACGTCATAGACCGCATCGGTCCAGACGGCCATCACCGTCGCGGTGAAGGTGGCGCGCTCATAGCCCGCCTGCCGCCGGTAACGGTCTATCCAAAAATCGCCCTTGGGTGGTAGCATGGTTCACCAAAGAAGAAGGCCGCCCCGAAGGACGGCCTAACTACTCTTTTCCCACTGCCGGATGCAGACTATGGCATGGCGTCCGGTTCTGATGCAGCAAGCATTTCAGCCTCTGAGAGACTTCCAGGTGTCGTCATCGAGGCCCGAGTTGCGCCGTATGCTTGCCAGAACGCCTGGCGTGAGGGAGCGTTTATGGCGAGGCACCTGAACCGTGTAGGTGCGCGAACCGTCGCTGCGCTCGAACAGGTCTCCATGCTTGCCTGATCGCTTGACTTGAAACCCGTTCTGTGTCAGGAAACGAATGATTGACGTGGATGAGATGGTAGACACACGGTCCCAGGTGTACGCCTCAGAGTGCAGCAGCCGCCGGAATCTCCGGGTGCCAATGATATGTGCCGAACCGACGGCTGGCGCCCTTTGGCACGCTGCTGCTCAGGAACTCCCGCAAGGCTTCGGGGCTGACCGGTCGGCGAAGTTGATCTTCGCGCCCCTCAGCGGCCATGTGCATGACATAGTCCTCGATTAGACTCTTGAGAACATCAATCGCTTGGCCTTCGGTATCGCCGCAAGCTGCTATGTCAAGATCAAGGCAGAGCGCGGAATACTGCGACCCTTCGCGTTTCACCACGAAGATCAGGTCAAGGACAATATGTCTGGTGGACTCGATGGCCATCACGATGATCGTGCGCTCCTCCGTGATATGTGTCCGTTACGCTGGTCGCTTGGCTAATGATACCATGCTTGCGAGGCGAACCCATGTTCTTTTTGTGGCACATCTGCCTGCACCGCGGAGAACGCAGAGGACGCTGAGCCGGAAATCACAAAGGCAGTCTCACCATCGCGGTGAAACCGCCTCATGTTCTTCCCGACGGATAGTTGTACCAGCAGTCACCCCGAGATGCTGGCGCTAATCGCCCCCGGAATGGGGGGTCGCGCCGGAATGCGCAGCAAAGCCCCGGCGCATCCCCGTCCGCGCCGAGGCTATGTCACAGAGCAGCCGCGGTCCCGCTTGTTCGCAGGATCACGCCAGCGCTCGGATTGCGACTGCCAAGCACAGCAGCCCGGCGCCGAAGGATACCACACGCATGATCGTTGCCGCCCGGTGCGCGGGACTCCGGTGCCAGAACTGCGGAATCGCGGTCGCTCCAACCAGCGCCACGCCGACGATGAAAAGCCCTACAGTGTATCCCATGATCTAAGACCCGGGAACCGTCGAAACCGCCCGCACCAGCGCCGCGGCTACGGTTGACGCGAACCCCACAGCAGCGCCACCACGCCATAGACGGCGACCACCGCGCCGACCGCCGTCACCACTTTTGACCACGTCAGGTCAGATAGCGCCTGTTCGCGATGCTTGCGACTGATGGTCGTGGCGAGCTCGCGCTTGCCCGTTTCCTCATCCGACAACCGCGCCGACGAGGCCGACTCCTGCTTGCATTCGCGCAGCGCCTGCCTGCGACCCCACCACCCTAACGCCAACAGTATCAAGCCACCGGAGACAACGATCCAGCAGGCGTGAGGCGTCCCGGCCCGGGCCTGATTCACCAAGTCCCGGAAACATGCCAACGCGAAGAGCAGTATGACCACGCTCAGCAGACCAAGCATGGCCCACGAAGGCCCGGTTCCTGTTTCGCCCTGCTCGCGCATGGTCGCCCCCCCCAGACTGGGTTGACCATGTTTACATATAGCATACTGGTGGCAGGGTGTCAACCAAACGACAGCCTCATCCACAGCCCAACAGGGGCCGCAACGCACTGAATCCACTCCCGCGGCGCCAGAAGACGGGCCAGCTATTCCCACTGCTTTCGCATGGCGCGCAGATCCCGCTCGGACCTTCCGCAAAGATCATGCCCTGCGCTCCACGGCCCCTTTCAGCCCCACATGCGGCTAGGTCCCGATTCCATCGGGACCGCCGTGGCGGGTCGATTCGTCGGCCCTAGCCATGCGTCGTATCCCGCACCAGTTCCAGCGTGCTCAGGTTCGGCTTCCCGCGTTCGTAGTCAATCTTGTGCGAGACGATGATGTAGTCCACCGCCAGCGCCGCCGCTCCCCCGTACTTGTCCAGGTTCACAGTAATCAAGTCGCCCGGCTCATGTACCAGGTTGCACGGCACCACCAGCGTCGCCGGGTAACACTCATTCGCCAGCCGCTGCGCCAGGTATTCGCAGTCCGCATCGGCGCTGGCGTAGTCGTTTTGCTCCTCGATCACGCCCTCATAGCCCGCCGCCGCAAGCGTGGTGTTCGTCGCCGTGCCGCTATACTCGGCACCCTGCGCCTGCCGCAGATAACCCCACACCTGCACCGCGCCGCCGTTGTCGGCGTCCGGGCTGCCATGCCAGTACGCGCGGATGATGCTCTGCTCCGCATAGGGTGCTTCCCGCATCCCCTGGTAGGCCACAAGGTCGCAGTGCTCCCAGAACCCCTCGCCGGCGGGTTGGGCGATGTAGAGGCCCCCATAGGCCTCCGGCGTGGGGCTGGCGGTGAAGTAGAACTCGCACAGTTGCCCGCTCCCCCATTCGCCGATGTAATGCTCGATAGGGCCTATCTCCGGGTCGGCGTTGAGGTGAATGCAGTCCCCCTCCCATATCAGCGTCGGCGTGGCTGCCAGTTCCGGCACCGCCGCCAGTTCGTGGGCGATGACGTTGGCGATGCTCGCCATGCTCTCCGGCTCCTGCCACCGCTCCTCGAAGCTCACCAGCAGCGGATTCGCGTGCAGCGCGCCATAGGTCCAGGATGACGCGGCGGTCGGGATGATAGGCCCGCTCACCGCCTTGCCCTCCCAGTTGAAGCGCAGGTAATAGTGCTTGACGCCCAGCAGTTGCCCGATGTCCGCCATCGGGTTGAAGGTGCCGGGCTTCCAGGCGGATACCACGTAATCGAGCGCGGCTAGGTCAATCTCGCCCGCCGTGAACCCGACGGCCGTCTGCTCCAGGATGTCCGTCACCAGGGCATTGATCTGGCGGGTCGCGGCGCTGGTGCGATAGCCGCCCCCGCCGCCGGTAGGCTGCGCCCGGCCCAGCTTCGGCGTCATCGTGATCTCGTTCAGCCACGCCTTACGCCCGGCGTCCATGCAGCGCAGGGTGACGACCTCGGGGTCGCCGCGCTTCACTGTGTTCGACGCCTGCACGATGTAGCCCAGGAAGACCTGAATCAGGTCGGCGGGAGCGTTCGTCATGGAGACGCGCACACGATGGCCGACGTCCGCCGGCGGATCGGCCTGGTTGCACCACAGCAGCGAATAGAGCCGGTCGGGGTTGGCGAGGGTGATCTGCGCCTCGTCCGCGCGGCCCTCCATCGTCTGCGTGACGGACACCGCCAGGACGTTCGCACTCACGTCATGCCAGGATGCCGCGTACTCGATCTCCACCTTGCATGACGGCGCGTGCGTGTTCGCCGTCGTCGCCAGGGTGTCGGTATAAGAGCTGTCCAGGGAACGGGACATAGCGCTTCCGGAGCCTCTGAACTCAAGCGAAAGGGCCGCCCCTTCAGGGGCGACCCCATGTCAGACAACCTACCTATGGTGAGCACAACGACTATGGACTACGACGCGGGCGACAGCCCCGTGAGGCCCGCCAGGACCCTCTGACGTAGGCCAGCAGCAGCTGACTCCCGCCGACCGTACAGATGACCGGTCAGGATGCCTCACGCATTCTGGTCAGTTTGTCCGTCCGTCGGTAATACACGCGAAGTCGCCGGACTCTTCGCCAGTGCGTTCCTAGGCGCTGCGACCACAACACTTTTTATACTTTCTGCCGCTACCGCACGGGCAAGGATCGTTTCGCCCCACCTTCGGTCCTGACGATCGCTCTGCGCTTCCAGAAGGCACGAAATCAATGGGGCCTCCTGACGGATGTCTGAACGAGAAAAGCGTCTTCCCCGTGTCGGAACTGACCGCGAAGTCGCCCTGTCCAATTACATCCATGCCGATAAGCACATCGCAACCCATGAGATCCCCGTGGGTGACGCGCACAGCTGGAAACGACACGCCATTGGGAAGGAAGAGGCTTACTCGGTAGACTAGGGCCTGCGTCTGACCCCTAGCGGTAGAAACCTGCGCCACGCCAATTGGAGCCAACCCACACTCGTCAACCACTGTCTGCGAGATTACACACCCAGTCGCGCCGGTGTCCCAAATGCCCACGTATGATTTGGCGCGTGACAGGGCTTCCTGGGGCTTGATAGAATCACGATCATCAACTGGCGGGCCAATCTTGACCTTAGACTGAAGGCTCCTTGATATTCCGTTATACCGAACCGTGAGACACTTATATTCCATTGGTCATACAAAAGCCACCCTGGAATGGAAGGCTTGCGTGTAAGCGTCAGTTCCGGCTCGGCATTCTTGAACGAGGAACGTGCCTAATTCGTGGAGACCAGTCGCTTCCCGTATGGCTTCCGCTTCAGAAGCGTAAGCTCCGATAACCTTGCGGCCCTTGATTACTATGAATTTTCCGTCATACTGCGTGACTAGTTCTTCCTGGTTCTTCAGGTAGAAGTCGAACTCGTCTTTAAGGCTCGCATTTTTCTCCGGCATTGCCAGTCCCTCTCTCTGTCTTCTGTTGTACCCGGTAGGCCGTTATCCTACCCCGCTCAATGTGTAGTTCCACGTTCAAGCGATAATCATGCAGTGAGGTAGGAATGGAAGTGCTTGTCCCCCATAGCACCTTTCCATATACCAGTTCCGACCCTCACATGTCAAGCACACTGGCGTTTGGCAGAATTAGCTCCTTACACTCATCGTCATTCGCACCCCGCGTAAGCCCGCCGGGTCGCGGCCCTGCGCCTCCAGCCCAATCACCGCCACCGTGAACGTCCCGCCGCCGATGTCCGGGTTCAGGGTGTAGGTGGTGACTACCTCGGCCATCGCTTGCAGCGAATCCCACATGGCGGTATCCATGCGCTCCCACTCGAAGATGATCTCCTGGCCCGCAGTCACCACCGCCCATTGCCACAGGATGTTGCCGGTGAGGGTATCGGCGCTCGCCGATGACTTGCGCTTGAGCAGGCTGTTCGCGTCAATGCCGGTGACTCGCGCCGGGTCGAGCGCGAACGTGTAGCTGCCGAGAACCATAGCCATGTCACACCCCGCTACGCCTGTCCGTCCAGCCTAGCCGCCGGTTCACCTCATCGGCGATGATGCCGCCGGCGTCCCGAATCGCGCGCTCGTCGAGGTTCTGCGCCGAGATGTTCACCACGAACGCCCCCGGCTGCACGCTCACCGCGCGGAACTGCCCGCCGCCGATGCTGCCAAGGCCTGCGCCCGCCAGCGCCGGACTGAGCGTGGCCGGCGCATTCGTGCGCAGGGCCATCGCCGCCGACACGCCCGCGCGGAAGTGCTTGGCGAAATCGAAGCCCTGCTTGCGCGCCCAGGCGTCGTGCACCGGGTTGTCGAACCCGAGCCACGACCCGATCATGCCCAGCACCTTCCCCACACCGCCGAAGACGCCGCCCAGCAGTCCACCCACTCCCCCGAGCAGGCCGCCCCCCGCCAGGCTCAACGCATCGCGCATCGCCGATGCCGCTCCGCGCGTGTCCACCACCATCTGCAGCAGCCGCTGCACCGCGATCTCCACCAGGTCGCGCCACAGCCCGCGCCAGAAATCCCGCAGCCCGCGGCCGTCAACCATCATCGCCGCCAGCGCGCGCCCGAAGCGGTGCGTCATCCGCCCCAGCGCGGCGTCGGCCGCGGCGTCCATTGACTCCCAGGCGCCGCCCCAGTGCCGCTCCAGATTCGCCGCCGACCGTCCCAACGCGCCCACCGCGTCGGTGGTTCCGGCCAGCCCTCGCGTCGCCCCGTCGGCGTAGTGCTGCGCCGCCGCCCCCGCCTGGCGGAAGCGCTGCTCCTGTAGCGCCAGGCCTTCCGCCGACCGCGCGAGCAATTCCTGCGCGCGCCGCAGGCCCGTCTCCAATCCCGACAGGTCAGCCCGCAGGCTGACCGTCATCATCCCCAGGTCCACCTTGGCTCCTCCGCACCACCGCGATGCCCATCGCCGCTAGCGCCTGCCTCTCGGCGCCGTCTTCCTGCGCCGCCAGCGCGCGCTGTAGCCCAGCCAACTGCTGCTCGTCGCCCCACACCGCCAGGCGAATGGCGGCGACCTCCCGCCCCAGCGCCGCCCGCCGCCGCGCCGCGATGGCCTCCGTCAGCAGTTCCGCCTGCGCCGGCGTGACGCGATCGAGGATGTACTCCGTCGTCCACCCGTACTCGCTGCACAGCAGATCGAACGTCAGCCCCCAGCCGGCGCCCCCTGCGCTCGCCGCTTGAGGCTCTCGAGTTTTTTTAGTATGCCCGGCAGGTCGTTGACCTCGAGCACCGCCGTGATGATGTCGAGCAGCACCGGTGCCGACACGTTGGCCTCCAGCCACTCCGCATCCACCGGCTCCAGGCCCGTTTCCCCGCGGCGGCGCAGCGTCAGCGCCAGCACCTCCGGCAGCTCCGCCAGCGCCACCGGCGCCAGCTCCGGCAGGCTGACCTGCGTCATGTCCTGGCGCGCCCCCAGTCGTCCATACGCCTCCGCCAGCCGGTCGCCCACCAGCTTGTAGTCCCGCAGCACCAGCGGCCGCACCACCACCGTCGCGCCCGCTACTTTGAACTCCACCTCCCGCGGGCACAGCGTCTCCCGCTGTTCCGCGCTTGTTCCATCATCGCCCCGGCGACAGCAGTCACCCATGCGCGCATCTCCTTCCACCGGCCGCGGCGCGTTCCGCCCACGCGCCGCCGATCAACCACTCCGGCCCTCAGGCGAAGTTGAACTGCCCGTCGTCGTCCTCGATCGTCATGTACTTGAACCCGGCACCCCGGCTCGGGTCCTCGACCAGGACGAACGTCACCGGGTACACCGTCGCGTTATCCTTGGCGTAGGAGTGCGCCGAGGTCTCGATCGCCACCGCCTTGTGGCAAGTGATGGTGCGCGTGCGGTCGGCGCCGGGCGCCTTGCCCGTGAGCACCAGCGTGTGCTCCGTCACCGCGCCGTCGCCGCCCAGGTTGAGGGTCGTCTTCGCGCCTGCCGTGCTCAGGGCATAGGTCGGTTGCCCCCACGCGATGCGCAGGTTCTCCAGCGTCGCCTCTTTGAGGTTGGCGCTGATGGTCATGCGCTCGGCCACCCGGTCCACCCGCTGCACGCCCATGCGCTGATCCACCGTGTGCTCGACGTGCGTCGGCTCATAGGTCACACTGACGCCGCCGTCGAGCGCCCCCACATTGGCCCCGTCTACCTGCAGGTCGCGGGCGCCCACCAGGATGTTGGCGGAATTCATGCTTACCTCCCCGGCCAGAACTAAGTTGCCGCTGTATTCGAGATACGAAGCGGGGCTGGTTTCAGCACCATAGCCCTCGCCATCAGCCAATACGTCATCGCCGTTGTAGGCGAATGTCGCCGTGCCGGTTGTGGCCTCCGTGCGCTCCATCCATACCTCGGCGACCACGCGGTCCCGCAGGCGCACCTCCACGTCGGTGGTCAGTGCCGGTAGGTTAATAACCTGCCATTGGCCCCAGTAGGGTGGGGCGATTTGTGGGTCGGGATCGCTGATCCCACTCACCGCAGTCGTGGCTCCGAACAGCGCACAGACCTTGCCTACGCCCGGGCGCCATAGATACACGTAGGCGCGCAGATAGACCTGCTCCAACGCCTCCGACCACCCGGGCCACACCAGTTCCGTTAGCCCGTCCAACCCCCCGGCTAGCGTAAACTGCCCGGCCACCTCCAGCGTTTGCGATGCAAGCGCCGGAGACAGGAAGATGCGCAACAAGTCGTATCCGTCGCAAGTTACGCAAGCGGCAAACGCAGTTGCCACATCGCTGTGGGCACCCACTGACCGCGACATCATCCGCGCGATGAGGCGGTCGCTTCCAGCGTGACCATTGTCCTCGTCGGTCGTTGCCGTACCGACAGGCCGTCCCGCCTGTTGAGCGATGGTCGTGCGCAGGTACAGTCGCGTCGCCATGTCACAGCGCCTTAACGATGAACCGGAACCGCAGCGCCTGCGTGTACGCCCGCCGCTGCTCGTCGAACCGCACCGGCGACTGGAAATCGTCGAAATGGCTGGCGTAGCTATGCAGCCCCGAGCTTGTCAGATCCGCGCCGTGGAACACTTCTTTCAAGCGCTCAGCGATGGATGACAGCAGCGCATCCCCCGCCGCTCCGCCGCCGACCACCGACTCCGGCGACCACACACTGAAGCGCACCGTCACCACCTGGGGCGCGCGATTCCCCTTCGCTTGATCTACCGGCTCCATCCGCGCCGACCACAGGTCGTAGGCCACGCACGGATAGCCCATCGGCTCCGGCTGGTAGCCGCGCTTGATGCGCCGGTCCGCCTCCGAATGCCCCACCAGCGCCCCCAGCTCGGCGTCCGCGGCCGCACGCTCATATATCGCTCGCCACAGCTCGTTCATGCCAAATCCATGGGTCACCCCGACTGGTCGGGGTGACTATCTATGGAGCACAGCCGCCCCCGGCTGTGTCCCTCCTGCGCGTCTGCCGGCCCAGGTATTCCCTCCACCTCCCTGCGAAATCATCAAAGCCCGCGTGCTGCTCCGCCCAGCGCCGCGGCTGATGTGACTCCCTGCGCGCGAGCACCCGTTCCAGGGCAGCGCAGTAATCCTGCGCCTCGAAACCCTCCACGATCTCCCCTATCTGCGCCGGCCGCTCGTTTGCCAGCATCCCCACCGCGCTCGCCACCACCGGCAGCCCGCACGCCGCCGCCTCCTTCAGCGCATAGGAGTCCCCTTCGTGCCGCGATGGAAAGAGGAACCCATCCCCCCGCTGAAACGCCCGCGCCTCCATGCCGATCTGCGCATCCAGGTATTCAACCGATACCTCGCCCTCCAGCAGTCGGGCGACCGATCCCACAATGTTCTCGCCTTTGCTATAGCCCTTGCCCGCGTACAGCACCACCGGCGGGTCATTCGGCTCGCCCTCGACCGGCCGGAACACCTCCAGGTCAACCCCGTTCGGGATGACCGCCACCGGGTCCGTGCCGTGATAGGTCCGCACCTGCCGCGCCGCCGCCTGGCTTACCGCGACCACCGGGAAGCGCCGGTATTCCGCACCCTGCGCCGCTATCAACTCCGGCTTGACGCCACCGCACGCCGCCGCCAGCCCCGCCCACGTGCCGTGGCACACCACCGTCACCGGCGCGTCTTCAGGCAGGCCGCAGCTCCAAAAACCGTCAACGATAATGCGGTCATAGTCCCGCACCTGCGAGCCGACGTGCTTGCCCAGACGTTCCGCCTTGACGTACTCCGGCGCGCCGTCTAGCTTTGGCTCCGCGCAGTCCGCCCATGCCCAGTGCCGCACATCATGTCCGCCCTCAAGCAGCGCGCGCTTGAGATACCAGGCCCACTTCGGGACGCCGCCGGGATGCCCGTCCTCGCGCCGGCAGTAGGTTATGATCCCAACACGCATTGCGCAGGTCCGACTCCTCTCCCGTCCAAGGAGAGGTCTGCCCGCCGGAGCCTCGGCGAAGAAGGGCAGAGCGATGGTCGCCGCCGTCGTTCAACGGCAGATCATGCACTGAAGCTCCGGCCACAGACCGCCTGGCATCCCAGCGCCCCGCCGCGCAGGCGCTCGGTGAAGAGCGCCTCGTCGGCGGTTCGCAGCTCGTCTCGCGCCAACGCCCGTAAGCCCCCGTGGGGACATCGTTCGTGGCGTGCAACCGCGGCGGTGTCCACCAGCAGCTTCCATCCCGCCAGATGGAGCCGATGCGTGAAGTCCGTTTCCTCGCGGTGGGCTTGCTCGGAGTACCATATCGCGAAGCCGCCCACCGCCAGCGCCGCCTCCCGCCGGTACATGAAGCTCGAATACAGGTGCTCGGCCTCGACCGGACGCGCGCGGTCCCACCGAAAGAAATGCGCCGACGCCTCGCCCCGCAGCATCCCGTCAATCGTGAGGCTGTAGCCCGGGCCGCCGATGCGCTCGATGGCGACGGGCTGCGCGTTGGCCGGCGGCGGATAGACACCTCCGACCGCCCCCACGTCGGGCCGCCCGACCAGCACCCGGTGCAGCCGTTCTACGAAATCCGGCGCCTCCAGCACCAGGTCATCATCCAGCCGCAGGATCACCTCCGGCGGGTGCGGGCTGGCTTGGGTCAGCCATTCCAGCGCCACCTGGTGCGCCCGCGCCGGCCCCTGCCGCGGCCCGCGGACGATCTCGACCGGCACGCCCAGCCGTGGCACGACCACGCGACCGGCCTCGCGATTGTCATCAACGATCGCGAGCCGTTCCGGCAGCACCGTCTGCCGCCCGATGCGGTCCAGCAGTCGCGCCAGGGATTGCGGCCGGTCGCGCGTGGGGATAGCGATGGTGAGGGTCATGGCTTCCCGCCTGATGGCCGGCGGCCAAGGTCACCTGCGGACTGGCGAGCAAGCCTCAGCACCCGCGCCCAGCACGACCCACGGTTGACCCACTCCAGGCCGAACTGCCCCTCCAGGAACTGCTGATAGCCTTCATTCGTCCAGCCGCCGCGCAGATGCAGGGGATTATCTTGCGTCCCTTCGGGAAATGACCACGACGCGAAGAAGACGCCCCCCGGTCGCAGCCGCCGCAGCAGCTCCGTCGTCACATGCGCCGGATCGAAGACATGCTCCATCACCTCCAGGCACACGATCGCGTCGTACGCTTCCCGGACCGCCAGCGCCTCCGGCTCGCACACCCGCACCTGCGGCATCCGCGCCGCCAGCCGCTCCACCACCCGCCGATGTCGCCCCGGCAAATCGCACAAGGTGACCTGGTATCTGCTGGTCGTCTGCAAATGGAAGCCAAACGCTCCCACGCCGCAGCCATAGTCAAGCACGGACTGGCATCCATACCGCGCCAGCCATTCATCACATGCTTGCGGCCAATCCTGCTCCTGCGCGAGCAGCGCCCGCCCCAAGAGATCATAGGTGACCGCATGGCTGGTCTCGTAGAAGCGCCGCAGCCCCTGCGCCGACAGCTCGCGCTCGGCCCAGTAGGACGCCCACTCCGCGCGCAGCAGCGCCGCCGCATCGGCCATGCGCGCCTCCACCTGCGCCCGCGCCTCGCCGCTGAACCCGCACCATTCGGCCACGAAGTCAATCACCGGCGTTGCCCGATTCGGATCCGCCCCTCGCAGATGCTTTCGCCCTCCTCCGCCGGCGCGCCGGAGCCGGCCTCCAGCGCCCTCCCGACCGCCTCCAGCACCTGCGTGGGCGCCATCGCCTCCATGCACGGAAACCCGGCGTGGCCGCGAGGGCAGCGCACATGCCAATCCCGCTTCGCGTACCAGCATCCGCGGCACGCCAGCGGCGTGACCACCACCTGGTGCCCGGGGTAGGCGAAGCATACCGGCGGCGTCGGCCCGAACAGCGCCACCACGTTCGGCTGCCTCACCGCCTGCGCCATGTGGATGATGCTGCCCTCGGTGTCCACCACCAGCCGCGCCCCCTCGATCAAGCCCGCTGCTTCGCGCAGCGTCGTGAACCCGCGCAGGTCGTGCGCGCCCTCGATCAGATCCTCGCTCGGCCAGCCGAGCTGGAACACCTCCAGCCCGCGCTCGCGCAGCCCCGCCACCAGCCGCCCCCAGTGCGCCGACGGCCACATCTTGGCCATGCACGAGCCGCCGGCGCCGTTGTGCGTCACCACATAGTCCCGCCCACTGAGCAGCCGCGCCAGCTTGCGATCCTCGGGGCGCAGCCACAGGCGCACATCCTCCACCGAGCCGCGGCAGCAGATGGTGTCATTGGTCAGATCAATCAGGTTCCGGCCCAACGCTGCCAGGCGAGAGTTGCTGTCATACCAGTTGTGGTAGTACCAGGCCAGGGGCAGGAAGCGCTCGCGGCACTCGTGCGCGTAACCCTGATAGTCCGGGTTGAACACCCAGACCTTGGCGACGTAGCGCAAGTCGTAGAAGATGTCGAAGCGCTCGCGCAGGTCGCGCACGATCTTGAACCAGCGCGATCCGCAGCGCACGACCAGGCGGTCAATCGCCGGGTGCCCCGCGAGAATGCCCGAATTATCGCGCACAAAGGCCGTGATATGCGCATGGGGGAACCTCCGCCTGATCGCCAGGCAATGCGCGGCGAGCATGAGATCATCGCCAATGCCGCCGACGCGCACCACGCCCACATGTAGGGGCGCAGCATGCTGCCCCCGCCCTGAATCCGGCCGCCGACAGGGATCCGCCGCGGGATCGGCCGCCGTGATCCCCTGCGTCGTCGTCGGCCCCAGCAGGTAGTACTGCGTCGGCGCCGCCAGCTCGCGCTCCACCTTGTGGCCGCGGATGAAGGCGTACCCGTCGTCGCGAAATGCCTCCCCGTGCTGGATCACGAAATCAGGCATGACAAGCAGGTGTAGCACAGGCGTCTCTGGATCCCGATCTATCGGGGCCCTCGCCTGTGTCCCTCCGCGCCTACCCTCTGAGTGCGAGGTCGCGCACCCTCCGCGCCAGGGCCGGCCCCCACCGCTCCAGCGCCGGAAACAGAAACGGCCGCGGGGCGACCTTCCCCAGACCCAACTCCACCGCCGCCGCGTAGGGCGCCGACGCGCTCACCCGCGCCTCAATAATGCCGTCCTCGGGGGCGCGGCACACCTCCACGCCGATGCTCGCTCGCAGGCGACCGCTTCTCACCGGGCAGTCCGCCCGCGCCTCTTCGGCAATTGCTTCCGCGCACTCCAGCAGTGCATCCTCCACCGCCGCGCGCATCCCCGCTTGCGCCCGCGCCAACCCCATCTCCACCTCGCGATCAACCCTCTTCATGCAATCCTCGCACCACCGACCACTGACCGGCGATCACGCCCCCGGCCCCTTCGCCCTCAGGAACACCTCCACGTGGTGCGGACCGCGCATGGTCGCCACGATGTTCCCCGGCCAGTCGGGCCCCAGCACGACGTACACCGCCGCGCCGTCCACCACCTCATCCCCGGCGCGCAATTCCCGCGCTTCGCCGAACAGCCGGTGCGTGCTCACCACCTGCTCGCCGTGGGAATCACGCACCAGCTCGCCGGCGGAACGATAGATCCGAGAGCGGTAGTCCTCCATCACCACCTGCCACGTCACCGCATCGCCCCCGAGGCCGTCCGCAGTGACTGCCCGCCGGCGCACCACCACCGCGCTCGTCAACAGTTCCCTCACGCCTCACCTCACCGGCCGCGCCAGCGCCACCCGGTAGGGCTCCAACGCCGCGCGCAGGTTCGGGGGCAACCCGTCGCCGTCGGTCTCCCCGCCGTCATAAGTCACCGCATAGTCGCCGACCCGCTCGCTCGTGACCTGGCGGCCGCCGGCCCCGCGCGCCTGGTAGAGGGCGGCGGTCCATTGAATCGCCGCCTGCTCGACGTCCCCCGGGATGCTCTCATAGCCCGCGCGGTATGCCGCATAGACGTTGCGCGCGCCGAGCCCGAAGCCGCCGGACTTCAGCCGTACCATCCCCGCTTCGGGGTAGAGCACATAGTCCTCGGCCGTCGTTTCGGTCCCGTCCTGCGACAGCGCGGACACCTCCACCACCGGCCGCTGCGCCAGCAGCAGCGTGTCGCCGCCGTCGCCGTCGTGGTACTCGGCATAGTCCCCGAGCGCGAAATCACGCCCGCAGTAGCGGCGGATGCCATCCGACGCGCGCGCCACCAGGTCCGTCAGCAGGTCCTCATCCGCGCCCGCGCTCAGGTCCAGGTACCGCTGCACTGCGCTCAAGCTGGTCAAAGGCGCATCGCTCATGTCCGCCCCCTACTTGCGCTGCCCGAGCACCCACAGCCGCCCGCTGCTCATGCTCGTGGCCGCGCTCGCGCGCACGGTCATGCCCGCGCCCGCGCCCCCGGCCAGGCCCAGCTCCCCGAAGTCAAACTCTTTCTCCGCGCCGCTGGCCGCCAGGTCCTGCTCCCACATCACCTCGCCCTCGGCATCTATCATCAGCAGCCCCGCGCCCGAATACGTCGCCTTGGCGACGACCTTGCGCACGACTACCGCTTCGTCGCCCGCGCCGGGGGCGACCCACACCGACAGCTCGTTGTTCGCCACCGCCGCCGACGACAGGCTGAAGCCCCCGTCGAACTCCTGCGCCAGCAGCAACTCGCGCTCGCTTTTCCATTTGCGTAGGTCAGACATATCTCGATACCTCGATGGGTGGGCGGGGTCCCGATCGCTCGGAACCCCGCCCGGGTGGAGGCAACGCCCCCGGCCTCGCCGCGGCCGGAGGGGACGAACCGCGACGCGCCGGGGACTCCGATTGTGCACAGCCGGCCAATCATGTGGCGGCTAGGCCTCCGGCCGCTGTGTTCCCGCATGAGCCGCGGTCTCGCGGCGACCCCTTACACGTTGCGTGCGTACCCCAGCGACCCCGCCCCGTAGGCGTACGCCAGCGCCAGCCGGATCGAGCACACCAGGAGGTTCATGTCCTTCTGCACATCCCGGTCCATCTCGATCTTCAGCCGCCGCCGGTAGCCGACATACACCCCCGGCCGGTAGGCGAGCACGCTCTGGCGCTTGGTGTTGAGATCGGGATCGGTCTGGACGATGCCGTCGCCGTCGCAGTCCCGCAGCTTGGAGGACATGATGACGGGGATCCCGTCAATCGCCCCCAGTTGCCCCGTCAGCACCGTCGCCTTCTCGCCCAGCTTGTCCATGGTCAGGAAGCTGGAGTCGGTCAGCACCGACAAGTAGTGCGTGGGCGACATCAGCCACACCAGCTTGGTGGGATCCACCCCGTACTCGCCGATCGCCGCGCGCAAGCTGCGCATACCTGCCAGCAGCCCGCCCGAGGCGTCCACCTGGTACGCCGCGTCCCCGTCATAGACCGTGCGCCGCAGGCCCACCAGCGCCCGCGTTACGTCATAGGAGTTGGCTGAGCGGTTGATGTTGAGGTTCTGGGTGGCGGTGGTGTCGCCGTTGACGATGACATCCTCCTCTGCCTCCGCCAGTGCGCTGGCGATGTTCTGCTTCAGCGTCGGCACCAGCGGCGCCACGCTGTCCTCCGTCAGCTCGCCCGAGAAGTCCACCTCGCACATGATCTTCTTCGCGTCCAGCTCCATGTACGCGGTGGCGGGGTTGCTCGCCGCCTGCACCGCCGTGTTCTCCTGGCTCACGAAGTACACCGTCGGGTCGGCAGTTATCTTGGGGATGCGGTAGGTGTCGCTCGGCATGTCAATCGTCGGGAACATCGCCCGCACCTTGCTCGCCAGCCGCACCTTATCCACGATGTCCTGCGCCAGCTCGGTCGGCACCCATTCCTCGCCCGCCCCGCTGCCGGTCGAGGTCATCGCCTTGCCGTGCACCAGCAGCTCCACCAACTGGCGATCGGCCTTGCTCAGGTTGCCGGCGCGCTCACCCACCGGGAACACGATGCGCGGGCTCAGCTTGATTCCCTCCAGCACGCTCGGCAGCGTCTCCGGCAGGAGCTGGCGCACCTGCGCCTTGACCTCCTCGACGATGCGTCGGTTCAACGCCTGCTGCTGTCCCCGCGCCTCCGCCGCGATGCGCTGCGCGGTCGCGCTCACCGCCTGGCGCAGCTCGCCCTCGCCCCCCTCATCGGGCAGCGAATCCTTCGTCACCATCTCATGGGACGCCGCCGGCATCCCTTGTTCGATCTCACTCACGGTTGCTCGTCCTTTCTCGTCTTTCGATTCGCAGGGGCGCACGGCGTGCGCCCTGTCCGTCTCCGGTCTCGAGCTCACGACCTTGGGTCAGCCAAGTGTGCAGCGACTAAGCGGTCCAACTGTGCTTGCTTGATCGCGCGCTCGATGTCGCCGGGAGTAGGTGTGCGTGGTATGTACGATCCCGCGCCCAGTCTGCGGACGCGCGGCATGATGATTCCGCCGAATGATTTCTGCGCCATCGCCGCCTTCAGCTCGGCGTCATACTGGCAGCCCAGATAGACGATGCTGCCTTCGACCGCCTCCGCGGGTTGGGCCTCAGAGCGGGTGTAACGGGCGGTGGCGACTACCCGCCCCCCGCCGACGTCGTAGGCCTGGCCGGGGTAGTGCTCGCACTCCCAGCCGAACCACGACTTGCCGCAGATGTCGCACACCAGGTCCTGCGCGCGAAAGCCGATGCTGGCGTAGCGATAGACGCCGCCGTCGAGCTGTGCGCGGTGGTGCTCGTTATCGCGCGTCTTGACGATGTAGTAGGACGGGCGCAAGTGGGTCACCCCGCGCTCGTCGCCCCGCAGCCGCGCATCGAACCACAGCCCCAGCGGCAGCGACCCGTGATCGTGGCCCGCCAGCAGCGACTTGCCCGGCAGGCTGTCCGCGAAATCCGCCAGCACCGCCACCGTGAAGCGTTCGAACGCTCGGTCCACGCGGTCATTGCACAGGTCGCACTCGCCGACGTAAACCTCGTCCGCCGCCAGCGCCCGTCGCGCGAAGCGGTTGACCAGCTCCAGCTCGGCGCGCGTCGGCGCCGCGCTGCGGCGCCCATTGACCGCCACCGCCTTGTAGAACACGCTCGGTCGGCTATCAGTCCACACCGCCATCTCCCGTCTCCTCACCCCGTGTGGCACAGCCGCCCCCGGCTGTGTCCCTCCCGCGCCCTTTCGTCATCACTTCCGGCTTCAGCCCCGCCAGCACCCGCCCGCACGCCGGGCACTTCCCTCGCCGCTCGCTCGCCACCGACACCACCCGCCGGCACTGGGGGCAATATGCCAGCCGCCCTCCGCAACTGTCATTCCGATCGGCTTGTCCCCCGTAGCTCCTCGCTGACATAGCCTCTTGACCCTCATAGCTTAGGTGAACGGGGGAGCGAAGAATCTTCCCCTCGTTTCCTGCAGTGTCCCTCAATTGCTGATCCGGCGTTTCCCATCTGCGTTCATCTGCGTTCATCTGTGGTTGAACCCGTCCGCTTCAGCCCCTCGTACGCCGCGCTCACGCGGTCCGCCGATTCGGCGGCGCTCAGATTCTCCGCCACCGCCGTCTCCAGCGCCGCCGCCGCGCACGCTCGCCCCTGCTGCACGCACCGGGCGGCCAGGGCCTCCGCCTCCCGCGCGCCCGCCGATCTCAGCTCGGCGGCGAAGCGACCGGGTTCGGC
>DATLAK010000128.1 GCA_035527535.1 Armatimonadota bacterium | reverse complement strand
GCGCCCACGGCGGCGGCCCGTAGCCGCGAATGATGGTTACCACGTAGGGGGGCGCATAGGGCAGCGCCTGGTAGTAGCCCCACCCCGGCGGCCCCAGGATCAGCACCCGGTTGTACTCCGGCTGCCAGCGCACCGGAACCTCGAAATAGCGGTCGAAGAGGATCACCGGAACCAGCATCTGGCCGTTGACCACGATCGGCGGCACCGGCAGCATCACCGGTTGCCCCATGTAGTAGGCGCTGGTGCTGCCGATCGCCAGACCCAGCTCCCGGTCGCGATAGGTGAGGGTAGCGCGGTTGTGCATGGCGTCCCACAGCAGCCCCGCGCCCAGGTAATCGGCGGTGCGCTTGAGGGGCACATAGGTGTGCCCCTGGTAGACGAACGGCGTGGCACCGCCTGCGGCGATGACCGTCAGACGACCGTGGTCGTCGTTGCCGTCCGCCGCCGCGCCGCTGGCGCCGATCCCGATCAGCACGATCGCCATTAGCGCCCACGATATACATTTCCTCATGATTCGCTCCTCGCTGCCCCCGCCGTCCGCCCTCTATTATATCGTCCGCCACGGCGCGCGGGCGGCTCCGCTGTGCCGCCGGCGACACACACGCCCGCAACCACCCGGCGAAGCTTCATCCTATTTGACGGCCGGCGGCGAGGAAATGTTTCATCGCCGCAGCAAGTGGGCGCGCCGACTCGTCGGGGGGGCCTTCGCCTATGCCGACGCTCCCATGGCGGCGTGGGTGCTGCCGCCCAGCGACAGGCGTGAGCGGTGCCACTCCACGGTGCGCCGCAGGCCCTCGCGAATGTCCACCTGCGGGGTGTAGCCCAGCAAGCTGGCGGCGCGGGAGATATCGGCGACGCTGTGGAGCACATCGCCGGGACGCGAGGCCGCGTGCTCGGGCGCGATGCCGTTGCCGGTGTGCGCGCGCAGCAAGTCGAGGAGCTGGAGCAGGTTGACCCGGCTCCCGCAGGCGATATTGAAGACCCCGCCCGGCGCCTGCGGCGCCTCGCACGCCAGCAGGTTGGCCTGCACGACGTTGGCGACGTAAGTGAAATCGCGCGACTGCGCGCCGTCGCCGTGAATGACCGGGCGCTGGCCGTGCAGCAGCGCGTCGGCGAACTTGGGGATCACCGCCGCGTACTGCGAATCCGGCCGCTGGCGGGGGCCGTAAACGTTGAAGTAGCGCAGCACCACCGTCTGCAGCCCGTAGAGGCGATGGAACACGCGGCAGTAGTGCTCGCCCGCGAGCTTGCTCACCGCGTACGGCGACAGCGGCCGCGGCTCGGCGTCCTCGCGCTTGGGCAGCTGCGGGTTATCGCCATAGACCGACGAGCTGCCGGCGAAGACGACCCGCCGCACCCCCGCGTCGCGCGCCGCCATCAGCACGTTGAGCGTGCCGTTGAGGTTGACCTCGGCGGTGGTCACCGGGTCCACCAGCGACCGCGCCACCGACGCCAGCGCCGCCTGGTGCAGCACGTAGTCAACGTCGCTGCACGCCAGGCGCACGGTCACCGGGTCGCGCAGATCGCCCTCCAACATGCGAATGGCGCCTCGCACCGCGTCCAGGTTGTCGTGCTTGCCGGTCGAGAAGTTGTCGAGCACGCGCACCTCGTGGCCGCGCGCTATCAGCTCCTCCACGATCGCCGACCCGATGAAGCCCGCCCCTCCCGTCACCAGGAACATGGCCATCGCTTGCTCACCTCCTCACGATAATGTAGGGGCGGATCTCCGCTCCGCCCGCTGCTTGGGACCGATCGCGGGCGCCCATCGCCGCCCGGTACAGCGCCTCCACCTGCGACACCATGCCTGGCAGCGAGAACCGCTCGCGCACCCGCTCGCGCGCGGCCGCCGCCAGCCGCCGCGCCAACTGCGGCCGCCGCAGCAGCAGGTCGAGCTTGCCCGCCAGCGCCCGCGCATCGCCCGGCGCGAACAGCAGCCCGCTGCGCCCGTCCTCCACCACCTCCGCGATGCCCTCGCAGTCCGACGCCACCACCGCCCGCCCCGCCGCCATCGCCTCGATCACCGCCAGACCCAGGCCCTCGCGCAGCGAGGGCAGGACGAACAGGTCCATCGCCGCCAGCGCCGCGTGCGCCTGCGTGGTCGCCAGCTCGCCGGTGAACACCACGCGCCCGTCGAGCCCCAGCTCCGTCGCCAGCGCGCGCAGTCGCGCCCGCTCCGGCCCGCCCCCGACAACCAGGAAGCGCGCCCCGGGATGCCAGCGTGCGACCAGCGCCGCCGCGCCGATGAAGACCTCGACCCCCTTCACCGGATGCAGTCGCGCGACCGTGCCCGCCACCGGTTCCTCCGGCGGCAGCCCCCAGCGGGCGCGCGCCCGGCGGCGCGCGCCGTCGCCGGCCCCGAAGTCCGCGAGCTCGACCCCGTTGTGCACCACCCGCACGCGAGCGGGCGCGTCGCCGCAGCAGGCGACGCGGTAGTGCGCCACCGCGCGCGAGATGGCGATGGTGGCGGCGGCGCGGCGCGCCAGCGCGCGGCTGCACAGGCGCGCCAGTCCCGGCCGGGCGCGCGCATCGAGGGTGCAGTGGCCGTGAATGATGACGGACGCGCGCGCGGCGCGGGCCGCCGCGAGGCCCCACAGCTCGGCCCACAGCAGGTGCACGTGCACGAGCTCCGGCCGCAGCTCACGCAGCAGACGGCGCAGGCGCAGGTAGCCGGACACATCTCCCGGCCCCTTCGCCCCCAGGCAGCGCAGGTCGAGGCCGTCGGCGGCGGAGACCGGCTCGCCAAGCGCGCACACGGTGACCTGCCACCCGCGGGCGCGCAGGTGGCGCGCCATCCCGCGCACCAGGTTCTCCGCACCGCCGCAGCCCAGGTGGTTGATGACGTGCAGCACGCGGCTCACGGTTCGCCCTCCGCGGTAGCGCGCGAACCGACGCCCGCGCGCGCCCCGCCCCGGAACTCGGGACGCAGCGCCGTCAGCGCCCGAAACACCGCCGGCTCCACCCGCGACAGGAGGCGCACCCCGAGGCCCGGCACCCGCTGGCGCAGGGCCGAACTCAGGCGCAGGTACTTGCTCAGGAACGAATACTGGCGCAGCAGCGTCGCGCGCGGCTGCTCGTCGTAGATGGGGACGGTGGGGAAGTTCACCATGCCTTGATGGTGGCGGTCGTACCAGCCGAAATCAGCGGGCAGCAGCCCCTGGCGGCGGGCCATGCGCTCGACCTCGGTGCCGGGGTAGATGCGCAGGATTTGCGTCGAGAGCAGGGTCGCGCGGGTGGAGAGACAGCGCGCGAAGGTCTCGCGCAGGCCGGCGGGATCATCCCCGGGCAGGCCGATGATGAGGTAGAGGGTGAGGAGGCGAATGCCGGCCTGCCACGCCGCCTCGATGACCTCGGCCGCCTGCTCGCAGGTGGCCTTGGTGCCGATCTTGGCGCAGACGTTGGGGTTGAGGGTTTCGAGGCCGAAGTCGAGCTGGCGGCAGCCCGCGCGCGCCATCAGCCCCAGCATCTCGCGATCCACCAGGTCCACGCGGGTGCTGGTGCCCCATACCACCCCCAGGTTGCGCGCGATCAGCAGCTCGCACACCGCGCGCGCCTTGCGCCGGTCGGTGGTGAACGCATCGTCATAGAAGTAGATGCCGGTGATGCCGTAGTCGCGGACGATGGACTCGATCTCATCCACCACGCGCTCGGCGGCGAGGCTGCGCGTGCGCTTGCCCCAGAAAAACGTCGCCGAGCAATAGGCGCAGCCGAAGGGACAGCCGCGGTTGGACAGCACCTGCGTGCTGCGCCGCCCCAGGCTGCGATACCCGGGGTAGCGGCGCATGTCCACCAGGTCGCGCGAAGGCGGCGGCAGGCGGTCCAGGTCGCAGGGCGCGGCCGCGCCGTCATTGACCACCACGTCGCCGTTGCGGCGATAGGCGATGCCCGCGATCTCGCTCCACGCCTCGCCGCGCACCAGTCGCAGCAGCTTGTGCTCGCCCTCCCCCATCACCACCACGTCGGCGGCGGTGCGCCGCAGGGTCTCCTGCGGGCAGAAGGTGACATGGGGGCCGCCCACCACCAGCGGCAGGTCGGGTAGGCGCTCGCGCAGCGCCGCCGTCGTCTCCGCCAGCTCCAGGCGGGTGTGAGTGGTGCAGGTCAGGCCCAGGACATCGGGCGCCGCCCCCTCGACGGCGCGGCCCAGGGCGTCGTAGTCCATCCCCTGCGCGGCGGCGTCCACCACCTTCACCTCGAAGCCGGCTGCGCGTACATAGCTCGCCAGGTAGAGCAGCCCCAGCGGCGGGTAGTGCACGTTGTGATAGCGGTTGTAGCGATTGGGTACCGTCGCCAGCATCACCCGGCGCACGTTCTCCAGCCGCGGGGACCGGGGTTCGCTTCCCGGCGCGGGGTTGACGGCTGTGGAATCGGTCATGTGGTCACCTCGATGAGTTCCTCGTACACGGCTTCGGTGCGGCGCACCATCTCGGCCACCGTGAAGTCGCGCGCGATGGTCGCGCGCGCCGCCGCCCCCAGTCGTCCGCGCCGCTCGGGGTTGGCGAGCAAAGCCCGCAGCGCCGCCGCCAGCGCTTCGGCGTCGCCGGGCGCGACCAGCTCCCCGTTGACCCCCGGGGTGATGGCGTCGCGCATGCCCCCCACGTCGCTCGCCGCCACGCAGCCCCCCAGCGCCATCGCCTCCAGCACCGCGTTGGGCAGGACCTCGCTCAGCGACGGCTGCGCGTAGAGATCCGCCGCCGCCAGGTAAGGCGCGACCTGCGGCTTCCAGCCGATAAACCGCACCCGGCCGCGCAGGCCGAGGTCGGCGGCCAGTCGCTCCAGCCCCGCGCGCTCCTCGCCGTCGCCGATGATCGCCGCGCGCACGTTGACGCGGCGGCGTCCGAGCGCGGCCACCGCGCGCAGCAGCGTCGCATGCCCCTTGAGGCCCACCAGCCGCCCGGCGGATACCACCAGCGGCGCTCGCCCATCGCCCATCTCGCGGCGGGCGCGGCGGATCTCGGCCGCGGCCGGCGCGGTGATGGAGACCCCGTTGCGGACCACCCGCACGCGCGCCCGCGGCACGCCGCGCCGCTCGTACTCCCCCACCAGGAACGCCGCGGGCACGATGAAGCGGTCAATCGGCGCGTTGAGCAGGCGGGCCAGGGGGCCGTCCTGGCGCCAGCGCGCCCAGAAGGGATCGAAGCCGACATTGCGGCGGCATACGACAGGCACCCCCAGCAGATGGGCGATGATGCCCTCGACGCGGCTGGGGTTCATGTGAAAGAGCTGAAACCCGCCGCCGCGCAGGGTGCGCGCGAGCTTGGCCGCGGGCGCGGGGTGCCAGTAGGCGCGGGCCGGGACCACGGTCACATGGAGGTCGAGGCGGCGCAGGCACTCGACCAGCCCCCCGTCGGAGCGGCAGATGACATGATGCTCGAAGCGGTCGCGGTCGGCGGCCTCGAGGTAGGTGGCGAGCGCGCGCTGCGTGCCGGCCAGGTCGCCGGGGCCGACGCTGTGCAGGACGCGGATATGGCCGTTGGCGCGATGCATCAGCCGCCATCCTCCGGGGGGCGGGTGCGGCGATAGTACCACCCGGCCGCAGGGGAGAGCTTGAACGCGAAAGCGCACAGGTCATCGGTGGGATTGGGCGCCACCCGGCGCAGGGCATAGCGGTCGCAGCCGGGGCCGCTGAAGCCCGGCCGGGTGCTCGCCGCCCCCATGTAGCCCAGCCCCGCGGCCGCCTGCTGCGTCGGCGCATCGAAGTCGCCGAAGGGATATGACAGGAAACGCACCGGCGTCCCGAAGTGCTCCTCCAGCACGCGCCGCGAGCGTGACAGTTCATCCACCAGCTCGCCGTAGTCGAGCGCGCTCAAGCGCGCGTGCGACCAGCCGTGGCTCTGGAACGACATGCCGGCCGCGGCCATGCGGTCGGCTTGCTCCCACGACATGAAGTCGAGCCGCTTGGCGCCCTCCTCGGGGGAGGTGACCATGGCCCGCGTCCGCGGTGAGTACCACGCCGTCATCCCCGCCAGCGCGGGCGAGAAGAATATGATCGCCCGCAGACCGCACTCGACCAGCACCGGCAGCGCATTGGCCTCCAGATCCGCCAGGCCGTCGTCGAAGGTGATGACGACGCGCCGGTCGCCCCCGCAGGGCGGTGTCGGGTGCACCACCTGTTCGAGTCCGACGCCGCGGTATCCGCGCCGGCGCAGCCAGCGCATCTGCGCCGCGAAGCGGGCGGGGTTGATCGCGTGCGGCTCGTCGGAGATGGAGTGATAGCAGAGAATGGGGATGGCGGCGGCGGCGATGTCGGTCGCCTCCAGCAACCGCGACCACACGCGACCGGCGGTGCGTGAGAGCATGGATTGCGCCAGAGCAGACATCAGTGTTCTCCCCGATTGGCGGCAGGGGACAGCTCCTTCCCGCCCCGCGCCTGGCCGCCGCCCTGGGCCACGGGGAGCTGTCCCCTCGGCAAAGCGCCGCAGCGCGGCCGCGAGAGGCGGAGTCTGCGGGCCGCCGCGGCGGTCGCGCGGCGCGACGCGCGGATCGCCGTCCGCCCGGTTGCGCACAGCGCCAGCCGCAGGCGCGAGCGCCCCGCCTCCAGCCGATAGGTGTCGCGTCGCTGGGCCCCCCAGCGCAGCTTGTAAGCTTCCCCGCCCCATAAGAAGTCGAAGCGCCGCAGCCCGGCCGCGATCGCGGTTTCCATGGTCAGGCGCTGGATCAGGTCGCCAACGTTATACTGCGCGAAAGCCGGGTCGAACCCGCTGTTCCAGAAATAGAAGGTGTCGCCCCAGCGCATGCCCGCCAGCGCCGCCGCCGCGCGGCCGTCGCACCGCAGCAGGCCCACTGACGCCGCGCCGTCCATGGCGGTCAAGGCCTCGCGAAGGAAGTCTGCGGACTCGCCCTCGGCCAGGCGCGACCGGCGTCCCGCGGCGTCCATGCGCAGCCGGTGCAGGCGCAGGAAGTCCGCGAACGCCTGCGGATCATCGCGCGGGCTGCAGACGCGGTACTCGACGGCGCATTCGCGCTCCAGCCGCCGCCGGTAGTAGTCCAGCCGCTTGCGGAATGAGCCGGTCAGGCGCTCCGCGAACACCGCCGCCGAGTCCGGCAAGGGCATGACATAGGAGGGCCGGTCCCGCTCCACGCGATAGGTGATGCCGGCCTCTGCCAGCGCGTCCGCCAGCGGACATAGCTGCTCCTCCGGCAGCGCGGACAGCACCACCGTGCGCCAGGCGCGCGCGCCGCGCAGCCACTGCGCGAACGCCTGCGCCGCCGGCGCCAGGTCGTCGGCGCGCGCCAGCATGCCGAGGTAGATCGAGCGCTCCGCCGCGACGAAGCGCAGGCCTCCGCCGTGATTGACCAGCGGCATCAGCGCGCGCAGCTCGCCGTCTTCAGCGCGCGCGGCGAGGGCGCAGGGCGTCGCGTCGTGCAGCCGGCGCAGCGCGGCGCGCGCCCAGGGCCAGGACAGGAACGGTCCCGCCTGCGCGCTGGCGGCGGCGAGGGCCTCCCACTCGCGGCGCAGCGCGAGCAGGCCCTCCACAGTTGTAATCGCGGTCACCCGCATCATGGTTTCCGCGCGGCGACGAGCAGCAGGTCGCCCGTCAGCCGCGACCACGGGAAGCGCTCCAGGAGATGGTCAATGCGCGCCGGGAGACGGCCGCCGCCGTTGGTCGCGAACGTCGGCAGGTTGCGGATACCACACAGCTCCTCGATGCTCCACCCCTCGAACATGGCGCCGAGCTCGCCGGCGGTGAACCGGTGGAAGAAGATCTCGCCGGCGTGCAAACCCTCGCGGGCGCCGCCGATGCGGCCGGCCAGGGGGTAGTTGTAGGCGGTGAGCACCAACCTCCCGCCCGGCTTGAGCGCGCGGCCCATGAGCTCGAGCGCGCACCGGCGCTGCGCCGGCTCCGGCAGGTGCTCGAGGACCTGGGTGCTGACGACGCGGTCGAATGACGCGGGTCGCGCCGGCAGGCATCTGACATCGCCCGCGACAAAATGGAGGCGCCAGCCGGGGTCGGCCTTGCGGCGGTTGACCAGCAGCGAGGAGACCGAGAAGTCAACCGCCACCACCGTCGCCCCGGTCGCCGCCGCGGCGTGGGTGAGCTTGCCGGTGCCGGCGCCGGCGTCGAGCACCACGTGCCCGCGCCGCACCCCGAGGCGCTGCATCACCGCCTCTGTTTCCACCGTCTGCACGTAGCGCGGAATGACGGCGTCGTACTCGCCGGCGCGGGCATCGCGCGCCCGCATCTCGCGCGCCGCCAGGTCCCCGGTATCGGTCGGCTCCCGCAGCATGCGCACGATGCCCTCCTCAATGGGGTATGCCTGCCCGCATCTCGGGCAGCGCAGCCCGGCGCCGACTGCCGCCAGCGGATGACCGCCGTCAATCGGGCAGGCCAGGAGGGCGGCCGCTGACGCGGCGTCGGCGGCGGCACTTGTCGAGTTGCGCGTCATGTGCATAGCCATGTGGCTAAGGCCGACGAGTCGGCCTGCCATGGCGGCCCGCCGGTACGGGCCTAGCCATCAGTGCGCTCGCCGCAGCAACTGGCGGCCGATGCGCCCGATCTCCAGCGCCTCTTCGGTGCGCAGGCAGGCGAGGACGCAGGTGTACACGGCCGCCCCCGCCGCCGCCGCGCCGGGCAACAGCAGGAGCGCCCATCGTCCTTCCAGCGCGCCGGCCCGGTCGCGCCCCGCCCACAGCAGGGCGCCCACCACCAGGGAGGCCACCACCGCTTTGGCGGTGAACAGCGCCAGCGGGCGCCAGCTCACGCCGTGGGTCGCGCGCGCCAGCGCCGCCATCATCAGCGCCGCGTTGGCGCTCATCGCCAGCGACAATGCAAGCGCGAGCGCCCCCGCGCCCAGCGCCGGCAGCAGCAGGCGCGCGGCGCCGATGTAGATCGCGAGCGACGCCGCCGCGGCGATCATGGGGGTGCGCGAATCGCCCGTCGCATGATAGACCTGGGCCAGGAAATGGCGCAGGCTCATGCCGAGCAAACCGAACAGGTAGAGCGCGGCCACCCACGAGGAGAGGGCCGTCGCCCGCGCGTCGAACGCCCCGCGCTGGAGCAGGAGGCGGATGAGCGGCTCCCGCAGCAGCAGCGCCCCGACCGTCACCGGCAGCGCCACCAGCACGTGGGCGCGCACGCCGGCGGCGACGAGGTGGCGGAAACGCTCCAGCGAGCTCTCGGCGAAGCGCTGCGCGAGATGCGGGAAGAGCGCATTGGTCAGGGCGCGCTCGAACACGTAGAACAGCAGGAGCAGCCGAACGCCGTAGTCCAGGCACGAGATGCTGCCCGCAGCCAGGGTCGAGGCGAAGGTCTTCTCCAGGATCATCATCGCCTGCAGGATGATGGCGCCGCCCAACATCGGCGCGCTGAATGCCAGCGCCCGCCGCACCTCGGGGCAGCCCAAATCGAGCACCGGCTGCCAGCGCCAGCCTACTCGCGCCAGCGCCGGCAAGTGAGCGATGACCGCCACGCCGTCGCCGGCGAGGAAGCCGAGCGCGTAGGCGGTGATGCCGAGGCGAGGATGCAGCCACGCCAGGACGATGACCGCCACCGCATTGGAGACCGCCAGCCGCGCCGCGGGCAGCCAGAACCTGCCATGAGCGTGCAGCGCGCCCTGGGCGATGCCGAGCGCGAATTGCAACGGCACCAGGGGCGCCAGCACCCGCGTGAGCAATACCGCCCGCGCGGCGGTCGCCGGGTCCAGGCCCGGTGCGACCGCCCGCACCACCTGGGGGGCGGCGATAGCATACAGAGCCGTGCCTGCGACGGCGACCAGGGCGATGGTGTTGGTCAGCGCGCTCAGCGCCCGCCAGCCCTCGCGCTCGCGCCCCCGGGTGCGGTGGCGGACGATGACGTTGAGCGCTGCCGTGGACAGGGATTCCGAGCCGATGATGATGGCGGCCATGGGCAGCGCCAGCGCCGCCAGCATGGCGTCGAGATCGCGCGAGAGGCCGAACAGGGCCGCCACGAGCACGGTCTTGAGCACGCCGACGAGCTTGTCGGCGCCGAGGCCGATGGTGATGATGCCGGTGTTGCGGGCGACCGTGCCCCGGGTCATGGCGCCTGCTCCTCGGCCGCGGCGGCCGCCGCCAGCCCCGCCAGCGTGAACAGCAGGTGCCCGATGCCGCCGATGAGCAGCGGCCCCGTCAAGCCGGTGATGCCGAGGACGAACACCGCCGCCCCCAGGCCCAGCGCCAGGGGATGGCCGCGCGCCCCGCGGGTGAGGGCGGCGCCGCTGATCGCGGCGATGAAGGCGATCATCCCCGCCAGCCCCAGCAGGCCGCTCTCGAGGAAGGCCTGGAGGTAGGCGTTCATCGTGCCCTCGACGTAGCGCAAGGCGTCGGCGGGGATGCCGAGCAGTGCCTCGATGGTGAGGGCGTTGGCGCCCGGCCCCAGGCCCAGCCACGGATGGGTGATTGCGAGATCCCATCCGATCTTCCAGCTCAACAGCCGCACGGCGAGATCGCTGCTCCCGTGCGACGTGAACGCGAACGCGATCTTCTCCGCCCCCGCGACGCCGGGCCAGACCAGGCCCGCCACGCCCACCGCGGCTGCCAGCCCCGCCACCCCCGCCAGCAGCGACCGGCGGCCGCCGGATAGAAGCATCAGCATCATCAATCCCGCGCCCGCCGCTGCCGCGGAGCCGCGCGTGCCGCTGCTGATGAGGCCCGCCAGCAGCACCGGCGTCGCGCCCGCGGCCAGTACCCGCAGCCGCCCCCGGCCTTGTGCCGCCAACGCCAGCGCCAGCACCCACGCCGCCGCCATGTAGTGCCCGAAGCCGGCGTCAACCGTGCCCATCGCGCGCATGCTCGCCCGCGCCGACAGGTACGGCGGCCACAGCCCGCGGTGGCCCAACTGCGCGGGGACGAACTGCAGCAGCACCGCGTAGGCGGCCTCCAGCGCGGCCACGCCCAGGAAGACCGCGACCGCATACCGCAGTGCCCGCGGCTCGCGCGCGGCGTGGGCGACGAAGTAGTAGAGGCCGACGAAGGACACCCCCAACTGGAGGATCTTCTTGGCCGACGCTGCCAGCGGCACCACGCCGGGGCTGAGGGCGACGGCCAAGGTCGAGCCCAGCGCCGCCACCACCAGCGCCGAGAGCGCCCAGTCGCCCGGGGTGCGCGGGACGACGATGCGCCCGCGCGCCAGCATGCCCCCGCCCCACGCCAGCAGCACCAGCACCACCGCCACATCCGGCGGCCCCACGATCGCAGCGCCGACGTGAAACGGTATCGGGAAAAACGGCGCCACTACCAGCAGCGCCAGCGCCCACCTACCCCCACGCGCCGCCGCGGCGCAGGCGGCGGCGCCGATCACCATCAGCGCGGGAGCGGCGCGGAGCAGGGGCGCCTGGGCGCTCAGTGCAAGGCTGACCCCCACCCCGGCCGCTCCCGCCGCCAGGTAGAGCATGGCTCTTGCCGCCGTCATCGCCGGACCTCCATGCCCACCCTCGCTTGAACCGTCGTCTCGCGCCGATAGATGATCGCGCGCTGACCGCGGACCGTGAATTCCGCGCACGCGCGCCAGCCGACAACCCGCCCGCAGGCTACCCGGCGCACGAGCTGCTGCCCGGTGGGAATCAACCGCTTGCGCTCATCGGCGTAGCGGCGGCTGAGCACCATCGCCGGCTGCCGGCCGCTTAGCGGAATATCGGTGCTGCTCCACAAGACATGAGTCACCCGCGCCGGCAACGCGATCCCGGGCCGCGCGCGCTCGAGCGGCCCCAAGTCGCAAAAGCGCACCCGCGGTCGCGTGCACAGCTCGCGCACCAGCGCCAGGGCCGAGCTCGTCCCCGCCAGGCATGCCGGTTCCGCCCGCGGCTGATCACACCACCGCGCCACCGGCTGCAACTCCGCCCACCACGCGCTCTCCCGCTCCAGGTACCACCCGCTCAGGCCCATGGCCCCGGCGGCGGCCAACGCCGTCACCGCCAGCGCCGCCACGACCTGGCGCCCGGCGGCGCGCACGCCGATGACGCCCATCGCCACCGGGGCCGCCAGGGGGACGATCCACGGCCAGTCCGGGCGCGCCGCCCACGCCGCCGCCGCCGCCGCCGCCCCGCCCCCCGACGCCGCCGCGACCGCCCAGCGCCACCCCGGGCCGACGCGCCAATGGGCTTGCGTGGACCGCGCCACCGCCAGCCCGCCCGCGACCGCCAGCAGGTGCGGAAGCCACAGCACGGGCAGCGCGAACCGCGTGTTGGCGGCGGGATATGCGAGGTGGATGCCGACGTAGAGCGCGCCCACCGACAGCATGGGCGCGGCGACATCAGGGCGATGTCGCACCAGCACGCGCGCCCCGATGGCCATGAGCACAGCCATCACGGCGAAGGCGCCAGTCGCCGCCGCGCCCCACACGGCGCGGTCCGCGAGCACGCCCTGCAGCACCTGCACCGGCATGAAGCCGATGGTGCTGATTGCCAGCGAGCGCACGAACTCCCAGCCGGCGGAGCTCTGCGCGACGACGACTTGCGCGTAGGGATTCGGCGCGCCGCGCAGGGCGCCGATTGCCAACCACGTGAAGGCCGGTGCGGCCGCGAGACCCGCGGCCAGCGCCACGCGCCGGGGATCACGCCGCCGCCGCCAGTCGCAGCCGGCGAGCGCGGCGACGACGGCGAGCGCATCATAGCGCCCCGCCGCCGCCAGCCCGGCGGCGAGGTAGGCCCCGCGCCGCCCCGAGGCGTGGAGGTAGAGCGCCGTCAGCATCGCCGCCATCAAGGTCGGCTCGACCAGCGGGTGCACGGTCACATAGGCCATCGTCCAGTGCAGGCCGCTGAGCATCACCACCAGCAGCGCCCAGCGCCCGACGATCAGAAAACACAGCTCGTACATGACGACCAGCGCGGCCGCCGAGAGCGCGAGGTTGATCCCCTGCGCCGCGGCGAGGGTCGGTCGAGCCCCGCCGACGAGGGGCGAAACCAGGGCGATCAGCGCCGGATAGAGCGGAGCGCGCTGAAACTGGTGCGGGAGATGCCCCGCGGCGAGTGCGCGGGCAGTGTGCTCGAAATCGAAGAAGTCCGGCGCGGGGACAACGAAATACCCCCACTGCGTAAGGCGGTAGGCGGTCAGCACGGCCGCGAACGCCAGCAGCGGCCAGCGCCCCCGGGCATAGCGCCCGCCAGCACCCGCTGCGCTCGCGACCCGCCGTCGCATCAGTGTCCCTCCCTGCGGCGCAGAGCGATCGCCAGGCGAAAGCCGATGGCCGGCATCCAGCGCCGCAGCCGCCGCTCCACCCGCCAGGCCGCGCGCGCCAGCGCTCGCGGCAGCAGGGGCGGATAGGAATACCCCCCCGACAGCGGATAGACGATGGCGTCGCGCGGGCGGCAATGAATAATCTCCAACCGCGGCGCGCGCGCGGCGACCAGCTCGGGGTGGCGCCACAGCAGCAGGGTCGGCAGCGCCTGGTTGCCGCCTGCGCAGTACCCGGGATCGCTGCCCAGGTCGGCCGGTTCATGGTGCAGGTAGCGATAGACGGGATAGCTCAGCCGCGACATGAAGGGCTCGAGCAGCAGCAGGCGGCCGCCGGGGCGCAGCGCGCGGACCGCCTCGGCCAGGAAGTCAAAGGGTCGCGGGAGGTGGTGGAGCACATCGGTGCCGGCGATGTTGGCCAGCGCCCCGGTGCGCACGGGCAGGCGCAGGGCGTCGGCCGCGAGGTCGGCCCAGGGCAGGGCAACGATATCGCTCTTCCAGCAGCGCGGCAGGGCGCCGTCGAGGCTGCCGCAGCCGCAGCCGATCTCGAGGCTGGGCCCGGGCGCGGCGAAGGCGAACAGCTCCGCCCACGCGTCGGCATAGGCGCTGCGCAGCAGCGGCCGCGCCCACCAGATGCGTCGGTGGTCATGCAGTTCGGCGACCGCCGTCGGGAGCGAGGGGACAGTTCCCCGTGGCCCAGGGCTGCGGCCAGGCGCGGGGTGGGAAGAAACGGTCCCCTCGCTTGCCGTCACACCCACGTCAGGAAGTCCTTGACGCTGCCGGCGAGCCGCCCAAGCTGCTGTAGGGAGTGTGTCTGTTTCAGGGTCCGAGCCATCAACTTGGGCCGCAAGTAGAACCGTCGGTAGGCGGCTCGCCGCAGCTCCATGATCTCCTCGGCGCGGAGCTGAGGGGTGTTGAGCACTGAGAAGTTCTGCTCGAAGCGCGACCAGTCGTCGTCTTGGATCCAGCCCGCAGCGCGCGCCTCGTCGTAGAGGGGGGAGCCGGGGAACGGTACGGCGCAGTAGAACTGGGCGAAGTCGAGGCCGATGTCGAGCGCGAAGCGGATGGTGGCGATGATGTCGGCGCGGGTTTCGCCCGGGAAGCCGAGCACGCAGTGGCCGGTAACCTGGAGGCCGGCGGCGTGGGCGGCCTGCACCGCGTCGCGGTTCTGGGCGAGGGTGGTGCCCTTGCGCACGCCGTCGAGGATGCGCTGCACGCCGGACTCGATGCCGTAGCCGATCATCCAGCACCCGGCGCGGCGGAACCGCTCCAGCAGCTCGCGGTCAACGTGATCCACGCGGCTGTTGCACACCCAGCGCACGTCCAGGCGGCGGCGGATCATCTCCTCCGCCAGCTCGGTGGCGAAGCGGCGGCTAAGGGTGAAGGACTCCGACCAGAACAGGAAATCGCGGATGCCGAAGTCGCGCAGGTTGCGCTCGATCTCGTCGGCGACGCTGCCGGCCGAGCGCAGGCGCAGGCGGCAGCCGTAGTAAGTGCGGTCGGCGCAGAAGGTGCAGGGGTAGGGGCAGCCGCGGCCGGTGCCCACCAGCAGGAAGCGCTCGCCGGAGAAAGGCATGCGATAAAGGCCGGTACGAATCAGGTCCCAGGCGGGAGCGGGCAGGTCGTCGAGATCGGCGATGAAGGGGCGGTCGGGGTTGTGGCGTATCTCGCCCTCCGGCGCCGCCGTTTCCGAATCCCGATCTATCGGGGCCCCCGGCGGTGCGTCTGTGCGCCACGAGATGCCGGCGATCGCCGAGTAGTCGCGGCCGCTTGCCAGTTCGGCGATCGTCAGCTCCGGCTCGCCGCGGACGACGGCATCGAGCGCGGGCTCCAGCTCCAGGGTTTCCGCGGGCAGGGCGGTGCCGTGAATGCCGATGGCGGCGCAGCGCGCTTGCGGGCAGACCGCCTTGACCCAGCGCGCGGTGCCGAGGTCGGAGACGAGGGCGGGGGTGACGGCGTTGAAGACCACGAGCTCGGGGCGGAAGGCGCCGATGATGTGGGCGAGCCGGTTGAAGTCAAGGTCCTCGACGATGCAGTCGCGCAGGCGCACCTGGTGCCCGTCGCGCCGCAGCACCGCCGCGCAGGTGGCGAGCGAGATCGGCGTCCATACCGCGGTCCACGCCCCCGCGCGCTGCATGCAGCGCCCCTCGCGCACCTGGCGCACGCCGTCCGCCGCCGGGGGATTGACCAGCAGCACTCTCATCGCGTCAGCATCTCCTTGGTGAAGTGCCACACGAAGCGCCATCCCTGTCGCGTCGGCAGCTTGGAGCACCCGGCCGCGCGCTCGTACTCGTGGCTGGCCACCTCCGCCACCCGGTAGCCGGCCTTGAGGCACTTGAGCACCATCTCCTGCTCGATCAGGAAGCCGCGCTCGCGCGTGCCCAGGGCCAGCAGGGCCTGCTTGCGGACCGCGCGGAAGCCGTTCTCGATGTCGGTCAGGCGGGCATGCCAGCGGCGGTTGACCAACACCGCCAGCAGGCAACTGCCGGTGTTGCGGATGAAATTGTCGAAGGTGCCGTGCAGCTCGTCGCTGCCGCCCAACATGCGCGAGCCCACCACCAGCTCGGCCTCCCCGCGCAGGATGGGCGCGGCCAGGCGCGGGATGTCGGCGGGGTCATGGGAGCCGTCGGCGTCCATGAACACCAGCACCTCGCCGCGCGCGTGCCGGGCGCCGATGCGCAGCGCGGCGCCCTTGCCCAGGCCGTCGTCGCACACGACGTCGGCCAGCGCCAGTCGGGCCTGCTCGACCGTGCGGTCGCGTGACTCGCCGTCCACCACCACCACCTCGCGCGCGTAGCGCCGGGCGTCGGCGACCACCGCGGCGATGGTCGCTTCCTCCTCCCGCGCGGGCACGATCACCGTAATCCGCGGATCAGGTTGCTCCATCGGTTGCCTCCTGCCGCATGCCGAGCACGTAAGCCCCCAGCAACCCCAACAGCAGCCCCGCCGCCGCCCCGGCCAGCGCCGACAGCTGGCGCCGCGGCCACACCGGCTGCGCCGGCGGATGTGCGCGATCCAGCATCTGGTAGCGCGTCTGCTCCTCGACCTCGGCGATGCGCACCAGTTGCAGTTGCGATTCCAGCGTTTCCACCAGCGCCTGCTTGAGCGCGACCCGCCGCTGCAGGCGCGCCAGGCCCAGCCCCACCTGCGGCAGCGTGGCCAGGCGCTGCTGCAGCCGCTCCACCAGCCGCTGCAGCTCCTGGCTGCGCGCCTCCAACCCCGCGCGCCGGCTGCGCAGCGCCACCAGGTCGTCAATCGAGCCACTGACCTGGGTCACCCCCGCGTTCTCACGCAGCGCCACCTGCGCCGCCGCCTGCTCCGCGCTCGCCTGCGCCCAGTTGCGAATCATCTCTTGCGCCTCGACGTCGAGGGCATAGCTGCCGTGGCTGGTCTGATAGCTCTGCAGGTCGCGCTCCAGAGTCATCAGGTGCGCCCGCGCCTCCCGCAGTTGGCGCTCGATGAAGCGGCGCTTGCGCCGCGCGGAGGAGGACATGAAATCATCGAGCGCGCCGACGTAAGCGTTGGCGATGTCGCCGGCGAGCTCCGCGCTGGGGGCGATGGCGGTGATGGTGATGAGGCCCGAGAAATCGCCGCGCGCGGCAACCTGGCGCCGCAGCATCTCCGCCAGCGCCCATGCGCCGACCGGGCGCGCGGGCGCGAAATCATGGTGGTGGGCGAGATCGAGATGGCGGCTCACGGTGTCGGCGATGGCATGGCTGCGCAAGATGCTGACCAGGTAGGAGGCGGTCTCGGAGGTCGCGCCCTGACTCAAGAGCTGGCCCATGCCGCCGCCAAGGTCGAGGGCGCGCAGGGCGCCGCTGACCGTGTTGCCCTGGTAGGACAGGGCGTAGATCGTAGCCT
>DATLAK010000127.1 GCA_035527535.1 Armatimonadota bacterium | reverse complement strand
GGTGCCGACCATGATCGCGGTCGGCGTCGCCAGCCCGAGCGCGCACGGGCAAGCGATGATGAGCACCGCCACGAAGTTGATGAGCGCCCGCGTGAACGCCGGCGCGGGGCCGAACGCCAGCCACGCCGCGAAGGTAACGATGGCGATGCCGATGACCGTCGGCACGAAGACCGCGGCGACGCGATCGGCCAGGCGCTGCGCCGGGGCCTTCGACCCCTGCGCGCGCCGCACCAGCTCGATGATCTGCGCGAGAGCGGTTTCCTTGCCGACCTTGGTGGCGCGGAAGCGGAAAACGCCGCTGCGATTGATGGTCGCGCCGATGACCTCGTCACCCTCGGCCTTTTCGGCGGGGATGCTCTCACCGGTGATCATGGACTCGTCCACCGCCGACTGCCCCCACACCACCACCCCGTCCACCGGCAGCTTCTCGCCCGGACGCACGACCACGACGTCGCCCACGACCACCTGGTCGGAGGGGATCTCGACCTCTTGCTGGTCGCGGATTACACGCGCGGTGCGCGGCCGCAGCTCCATCAAGCGCCGAATCGCCTCCGACGCCCGGCCCCTGGCGCCCGCTTCGAGGTAGCGCCCGAGCAGGATGAGGGTGATGATGATCGCCGCGGTGTCGTAGTAGGCCGTCGGGCTCTGCCCGGTGGCGATAATAATCCCGGGCGCGACCGTGGCGACCACGCTGTAAAGGTAGGCGGCGGAGGTGCCGACGGCGATCAGCGTATCCATGTCCGTGCTGCGCCGCCGCAGCGCCGCCCACGCCCCCCGGTAGAACCGCCATCCCGCCCACAACTGCACCGGCGTGGCCAGCGCCCACAGCACGTAGAACATGACCGCCCGCGGCACCGCGCGCAAGCCGGGGACGTAGCCCTGGTAGGTGCCGATGAGAATGAGCGCCGACAAGACGCCGGCGAAGATGAACCTGCTGCGCACCTGGCGCAGTTGCGCCCGCCGTTCCCCGCGCTCGCGGTCCTCGGCCTCCGTCCCCACCGGCATTTCGCCGACGTCGTAGCCCGCTGCGCGCACCGCCTGGGCAAGCTGGTCGCGGGTCACAACCATCGGCAGCAAGCCCACCGTCGCCTGCTCCGTTGCCAGGTTGACGTCGGCGCGCACCACCCCGGCGAGCGACTTGAGGGCCTTTTCCACGGTCGCCACGCATGACGCGCACGTCATTCCCTGGATGGGCAGGGTGATGGTCTCCACCCCGACCTCGTAACCCACATCGCGCACCGTCTCGACGACCTGTTGGAGCCCCGTCTTCTCGGGGTCGTAGGTCACCGTCGCCGTCTCCGTGGCGAGATTGACCGAAGCCTCGGCGACGCCCTCGATCCGGGAGAGACCTTTCTCGATCGCCGCCACACAGGAGGCGCAGGTCATGCCGGACACCGGCAGCTCGATGCGTTGGCTGGGCATGTGAGACCTCCGATCGTGCGTAGGCCGGATTGCGCGTTGCGCCGCCGTTTCCCTGCCATCTCCATTGTTACCCATCGCGACATCCTGGCGATGGCCTGGTGCGCGCCCAAGCCTCGCCACGCGAAGAGGTTGCGGGGAAGCACAGCCCGAACCTAAATCCAGAGGACCTATTCGGGAGGAACTTATGCCACGGCATCATCCACGCGCCATCGTCATTGGGATTGATTCCGTTTCGATGAAGCTGCTCGAACGCTTCGCCGCCGAGGGATGCCTGCCTCACATCGCCGATGTCATGCAGCGCGGCGCGGCGCTGCCGGCGATGTCCTGCATCCCCGCCTACACGCCCACCAACTGGGCGACCCTGGCCACCGGCGCCTGGCCCGGCACTCACGGCGCGGGCAACTGGTTCGACCTGGCGCCCACTGATCCCCCGGGGCGGACGCCGATGTCCACTTTCGACTCGCGTGCCATCACCGCGGAAACCATCTGGGAGGCGGCCGAGCGCCAGGGGCTGACCTCGCTGGCGATCGCCTATCCCGGCTCGTCACCTTCGCGGCTGGAGCGCGGGATGGTCGTGGCGCCGCTGCCGGCGGGCCTGATGTCGCTCGACCTGGTGGCGGGCTGCGAGTACGGCTGGGGTGTGGACAAGCCGCAGATGACGCCGCTGACCCCGGAACCCGCTGGCGGTCGGCCAGCGCCGACGGCGGGCTCGCTGGCGGCGTTGCTGCCGGTGGCGGAGGCGGGACCGCGAAGTGCCGCGGCCGTAGGCGCGGTGGAGGATGGCGCGGACGCGGTCGAGGGGGAGATAGCACCGAGCGACGGCTTGGTCTTGCGGCTGGTGGCACGGCGCGGCGCGGCCGGATACGAACGCGTCCTGATCTACGACGGGGATGAGAACGCCGCGCCGGCGGCGGAGATGGGCGTGGGCGAGTGGAGCGGGTGGCTGATTCGCGAGTTCCCGGGGAGGTCCGGAGCGCAGCCGGCGTCGCTGCGCTTCAAGCTGCTGGAGCTGAGCCCGGACGGCAAGCGCCTGCGACTGCTGCGTTCCGCGGTCTATCCCACCACCGGTTTCACCGAGCCCGCCGCCCTGGCGAGCGAGTTGGTGCAGGCGGTGGGGCCCTATTTCGAGCACGCGGCGATGACTCAGTCCGCGGATGCCGACTCCTACCGAGAGTCGGTGTACGAAGAAATGGAGTATCAGGTTGACTGGCACGCGCGGGCGGCGGCGCATCTGCTGGAGACGGTGGGCTGGGACTTGTTCTACAACCACTGGCATTTTCCCGACACGGTGATGCACAAGTTCCTGAGCCGGGCGGATCCCGATTCGCCGCACTACGCCCCGGATCGCGCATCCGCGTGCCTGGGTGTGCTCCGGCGCGCCTATGAGCTGTGCGACCGGCTGGTGGGCGGTCTGCGTGCTCTGGCCGGGCCCGACACCCTGGTCGCGGTGGTGTCGGACCACGGCAACGCCAGCAACCGCTACGTCTGTCACCTGGAACGTCGGCTGCAGGAGGCAGGGCTGCTGCGCCGCATCGGCCCCGCGGATGATGCCCCGATTGATTGGACGAAGACCTTGGCCTATCCCCACGGCATGTTTCAGGTGAACGTCAACCTGCGTGGTCGCGCGCCGCACGGCGTGGTTGCGCCGGAGCATTACGAGCGCGTGCAGGAGCAGGTGATTGACGCGCTCTACGACTGGCGCGCCGACAACGGACGGCGCGCAGTGGCGCTGGCGCTGAAGCACCGGGACGCGGCGCTCGTCGGTTACTGGAGCGCGCGGACGGGGGATGTGGTCTTCATCTACAACCCGGGCTTCGCGTGGGGGCAGCCGGCCGAGCGCACTGCGATCTCCGCGGCGCCGCCAGGAGCGAACCACGGTCCCCAGCTCCCGACCGCCGAGACCGCTCTCAGCGGCAACCTGGCCACCTGGATTATGACCGGACGCGGCATCAAGCGCGGCTACCGGCGCGACCCCAACCGCCTGGGCCCGGCGCGGCTGATTGACTTCGTGCCGACCCTCTGCCACGCCCTGGGGATTGCGCCCCCCGCTCACTGCCAGGGCGCGGTGGAATACGATGTCTTCGAGGACTAACCGCCGGCGGCGCCCTCAGATGATCTGGACCACCTCGCCGCGACCGGCCGGCCGTGAGATCCGCCGCGCGGGCCGTGAGAGCGGAGCGTCTGCGGCGGCGGTTTCCGTTCTTGGTGGAATAATTCCTGCGCCACCTGGGAATAAGCTATGAGGTGTCCGTGAAGTAACGGGCACCTTGCCGTTTGCGTCGCGACAGCATCGGTGCGCCGCGGGCGGATCGCGAGGAGCAGCCGTGCAACTGGCCCGTAACTGGCGTCTGGTTCTGATCCTGGGCATCGCTGCCAGCTTACCATTCGTCACCTGGATCGTGTATCTCGACGCCGACACCGCCGGCAGCATGATGCACTTCTACTATGTTCCCATCCTGGTGGCCGCCATCTTCCTCGGCGACGTAGCAGGCATGGTCACCGCTATCGCCGCTGCAATCTTCTCCATCTTCCCGCCGCTGGTGCTGCGGGTTGAGCCGGTTGAACCCCTGGTGGGGATATTCGTCCGTTTGTGTTTCTTCTACGCGCTGGCGATCCTGGCGGCGCGGCTGTCGGCGCAGTTCCAAGTCCGGGCGCAGGAGCTCTCGAGCTTGCTCTCGGTCAGCCGCGCGGTCAACGCCTCGCACGGCCTGCCGGAGGTTTTCCAAACCATCGTTGACAAGGCGGTGGATCTCACCGGCGCCAAGGCGGCGGCGATCTCGCTGCTGACGCCGGATCACCGTCACCTGGTTTTCGAGGCCAGCCGCGGCTTCGAGCACGACCCGCTGGGCAAGCCGTTGATGAGCCTCACCGATGAGCAGGTGTCGCAAGCGGTCTCTCTGCGCAAGCCGACCCTGGTCAGGGACAGCGCCACCTGCGTAGTGCCCGAGTGGCGCGACTACGCCCAGAGCGAGGGGATCAAGTCACTGGCATGCGTTCCCGTCATCATGCGCGATCGGCCCTTCGGCGTGCTGTGCATATATACCGCGGAGCCCACCCGATTCCGCCGCCGCGATATCCGCCTGCTGGAGGCCTTTGCCGACCAGGCGGCGGTGGCGATCGAGAACGCGCGGCTCTACGACGACGTCCGCGGCAGCTACTGGCACACCGTGCGCGCCCTTGCGCGCGCGATCGAGGCCAAGGACCCCTATACCCTGGGCCACTCCGAGCGCGTGACCGAGTACGCCATGCGCATGGGGGGCCAGTTGCGGCTCCCCGTCGCCGACCTGGACACCATCAGGTTCGGAGGCATCTTGCACGACGTCGGCAAGATCGGTGTCGCTGAGCACGCCCTCAACAGCGCGGTCGCGCTGTCAGCTCAGGACCAGGTGCTCACCCGCTTGCACCCGCTGATCGGCAAGAGCATCCTGGAGCCGGTGGAGTTCCTCGCGCCGGCGACGGACATCGTCCTCTACCACCACGAGCACCTGGACGGCAGCGGCTATCCCGAGGAGCTGAAGGGGGACGACATACCTCCGCTCGCCCGCTTGGTGGCGGTCGCCAACGCCTACGACAACCTGACCAATGCCACCGCTGAGCGGCCGGCCCTGGACCAGGCACAGGCGATCAGCGAGCTGAGGCGCCATGCCGGAACCCACTACGACCCGGGAATGGTGGATGCCCTGGAGCAAGTGCTGCAACGCGAGGATTGAGCCCGGGCCACCCACTGGAAAGGGCCGCTAGCCTATAGTTCAGCTATTCTCCCTGGCAGGTAGGCCTAAAGGGGCAGAGCGCGACTAGAGTGAGAGGGCTGATGGCTTCGTTCGGCAAAGGGATATGCGTTGGAGAAATCCATAGCCGACGAGGTCACCGCCCATGTGGCTAAGCTTCGATGTGTCGGAGCCGCCATGGCGGCCCGCCAGTACGGGCCTAACCGTCACAGCTCCTCGTCCTGTCCGAGGTCGTGACTTCGATGCTGGCAAGCTTTGCTCCTTGTTTCACCAAGCCGAGCTTTGAGACGTTTCGCCATTACATCAGCGCGCTGATGCTGGGCGAGGGGCGGCGCGCCGCCGGCGCTGATCCACCGTGGCGAGCAATGGAGGAAGCCGCCGAAAACCGCGAAGACGCTGCCGCTCAACATCGAGCGACGCGTCTTCGCTGACTCGCGCGTTACCGCCTACCGGCTTTCTGCTTAGCCCACGCGTGTGGTTGTTTTGCTCGTCGGCTGACCCCCAAACGCGCCTTGGTGAGACCCTTCACCTCCGTCCGCGGCGGCGGCGGGCTTCGATGACTCGCCTCAACCGGTATCCCGACGCTCAGCAGCTACGGATTTCCCGTCCCGTCACCCAGGCGAGGGCCTCAGTCCAGGGCTTTTCTCGCCTCCCACCCGTGTCCCAAAGCTACGTGACAGGTACACTCCCGTTCGTCAGTGACGCAACGCATGTGCCCTGGCAGAGGCTGTGGCCGCCTTCTGCGCTTGCCCTGCCTCCTTGTACAGACGAGCGAGATTCTCCCAAGCGAACGGCTCCTTCGGATTCAGCGCGACAGATATTTCCAATTCGGCTATGGCCCGGGACTTCTCTCCGTGCGACTCGTACATTGCAGCCAAGGCGTTGTGCGGATACGGGGACGAGGGATTAAGTCTTGCGGCCCGCGCGAATTCCTGCTCTGCGCCCTTGAGGTCCCCTTTCACCCAAAGGGCGATCGCGAGCATGTCATGTGCGGTCGCATTCCGAGGATTCCCTTTGACGATCTTTTCCAGGTCAGGCAAGTTCGGCAGTGGCAGAGAAACCTCCGGCGCAGCTAGCGTGTGGGGCCATCCCAGAGCCATGGCGTCGATCAATTCTTGCGCCGTTTGTACAATTCCACCTCGCTTGTACCCCCGAGGCACTGTGAACAGGTGCGCCGGAAGTACCACATCCCGTTCCACTATTACTGAGGCATAGTATTCCCCATTAAGCTCGATTGCGCGTCCCTTGCCCCGGGGGGTGGTGTGAGGTTCGACTGACGGCAGGAAGAGGTCTTGGGGCAGGAAGGGCCGCTGTGCTCCGCGTATCCGGGCTGTGACCGAGGGATCGATGACGTAGTACTCCTTCGTCTGCTCCACCAACAGCAGCACTTCATCTCCGTTGAACACGAAGACGCGTTCCCACGGGGGGCCCGTAGGCTCCGGTTCGAGCCATCCCGTGATTTGAGCTCTCCATCGCAGAGGATTCGAGGAAACCCATTCCTCAACCACCTCCATGCGGGAGCCCAACGGCGATACGTTGCCCTTGGGCTGACCGATGATCGTCACGAAGTGAATACCCCGCCCCAGCTTGGTCCACCTTAGCGCGACAGACACGGTACCCGTTAGCACGACGATACCAGCGCCAACCAGCACGATAGCACACAGGGCCACGATAGCCAACACCGCTCTTCGGCGTTTCATGTGTTCCCCTCCCGCCAGGCTTGCCCGGCGTCATCGGCACATCGCGGTTAGACGATTATGTACATGGGATCCGGGACGCAATGTTCATTCGAAATCACCTCGAAAGCGGACCCACCGACGAGGCGCGTGTCCCGGCAATTACGGGGACACACACCTTAATTCCGGGCGGGTCTCCATAATCAAGTCGTGGGCGAATTCCGTGGACACACACCATAATTTCCTAACCAGCAGGCAGCTCTTCTCTAATCAGGTCGTATGTCCCCAGAATGCCCCGGCTTCCAGCACGCTGGTTGTCGCCGCCGTTTCCTGTCAGCCATATAGCCGATCAACCACGACAAGACGACCACCAGCAAGAGGAGGTGCCACAAGAGGTAGACCACCAGTCCCCACGGCGCAGGCAGGATGATCCACCACAGTTCTGGGGAAAACAGCCATATCCCCAGCGCCGTCACGCAAACGACCGCAACCACTCGTGTTGCAGCCCGCCAGTATCTCGATTGCCGCCGCGCCCTTGGCATCATCCTTCTTCCTCGGCCCCTCGGCCCCGGTTTGCCGCGCTGAGTGACGTGATGCGCCACCCCTGGCGCGACGATACGGGCGATGCGGAGCATGGCGCACTTGTACTACTATCAGCGGTCCGTGTGAATAATCAAGTCGTGTGTCCCCGGAATGCGCGGAATGCGGAATTCGCCGTGCGCGCGCACGCCCAAGACCACACGTCTGTCGCCGCGCGGCGGTGCCGCACGCATTCGCTTGCGCCGTCAGCGGCGGCTCCGCCCCGGGGTCATTCTTTTTCGAACAACTGGTCGTAGAAGGCGACGTAGTCCTCGGGGGCGTCGCCGCTGCGCATGTTGATCGCCGCGCGCGGATGCTGGTTGAGCATGCCCGTGAGCATGTAGGGGATACGGTAACCCCATTCCATCTTCTCGCCCAGCGGCAGCAGGTGGTTCTGGATGCACTCGAGCACCGGGCGCAGCCGGAACTTGGGGTTCTTGAGGAATGCGATCAGCAGCTCGAGTGGACAGTTACCCGCGCCGCGCCCCATGCCGTTGATCGTCGCATCGAGCCGATTGGCGCCGACGATCAGCCCCTCCAGGGTGTTGGCGTAGGCGAGCTGCTGGTTGTTGTGCATGTGAATGCCGATTTCCTTGCCGGTTCCTTCCACCGCTTCCAGCAAGGCCAGGGTCAGCGCCCGCACCTGCTCGGAGTAAAGCGCGCCGAAGCTGTCCACCAGGTAGATCGCGTCAACCGGGCTGCGAGCCGCGAGCTCCAGCGCCTCGCCGAGGTCCGCGTCATGCACCACTGACACCGCCATCAGGTTGAGCGTGGTCTCATAGCCTTTTTGGTGGGCATCCTCGATCATGTCCATCGCCGTCGGGATCTGATGGATGTAGGTGGCGACGCGGACGCAGTCAATGATGCTGTCTTCCTTCGGCGCGATATCCTCGTGGTAGTCGGTGCGCTCGGCGTCCGCCATCACCGACAGCCGCAGCGAAGTCGGATTGTCGCCGACGATGCGGCGAATGGCGTCTTCATCGCAGTACTTCCAGGCGCCGAACTTGTCGGGGGCGAAAATCCGCTTCGAGGCCTTGTAGCCCAGCTCCGCATAATCAACGCCGGCGGCAACGCATGTATCATACACCGCCTTGACGAGTCCGTCCTCGAAGTAGTGGTCGTTGATCAGCCCCCCGTCGCGGAGGGTGCAGTCCAAGACCTTGATCTCGGGCCGGTAAGTGACCCACGAACCCTTAGCGTACTTGTCCTTCCTCTGGATCATCGCCACCCATCCTCCACTGACAACGCTCGCGAACCCTATCGTCCCACGTGACGCGGCCGCTGTCAATACGGCGCCGCGGCGCGGCGAGGGGGATCGCTCACCCGTTGCCGCCGAGTTCAGCGAGTGCGCCGCGGGCCGCTTCGCCGATGGCCTGGAGGTCCTCGGCGCGGTGGGCGGTGGAAACGAACACCGCCTCGAACTGCGATGGCGGCAGGTACACGCCGCGCTCCAGCATCGCCCGGAAGAACGCACCGTAGCGCGCGGCATCGGCGGTCTTGGCCGAGGCGTAGTCCCACGGGCGCTCGGCGGCGAAAAAGAGCGTGAGCATGGAGCCCACGCGATTGATGCTCACCTGCACGCCCGCCGCGGAAGCAGCCTCCGCCAGCGCCGCCTCCAGCGACTCGCCCGCGCGCTCCAGCCCCTCGTAGGTTCCCGCTTGCTCCAGCACGCGCAGGGTTTCCAGGCCGGCGGCAACCGCCACCGGGTTGCCCGACAGCGTCCCCGCCTGGTACACCGGCCCCGCGGGCGCCACCATCTCCAAGATCTCGCGCCGGCCCCCATAGGCGCCCACGGGGAAGCCGCCGCCGATGATCTTGCCCAAGGTGGTCAAGTCGGGGGTCACGCCAAACCGCTCCTGCGCGCCGCCCCAGCCCACCCGGAACCCGGTGATGATTTCGTCGAAGACGAGCAGCGCGCCGATGTCGCTCGCCACCTGGCGCAGGCCGGCGAGAAAGCCCTCGCGCGGCGGCACCACCCCCATGTTGCCCGCCACCGGCTCGACGATGACGGCGGCGATCGCGTCGCCGTGGCGCTGTGCCAGGCCGCGCACCGCGTCAAGGTCATTGTAGGGCGCGAGGAGAGTATGGGCGGTGCAGTCCGCCGGCACGCCGGGGCTGTCGGGCAGCCCCAGGGTGGCCACGCCAGACCCGGCACGGGCGAGCAGGCCGTCGCTGTGACCGTGGTAGCAGCCCTCGAACTTGACGATATCCTGGCGTCCGGTGTAGGCGCGCGCCAGGCGGACGGCGCTCATCACCGCCTCGGTGCCGGAGCTGACGAGGCGCACCATCTGCAGACCCGGAACCGCGCGCACCAGCAACTCCGCCAACTCCACCTCCGCCTCGACGCAGGCGCCGAAGCTGGTGCCGTCGCGCATCACCTGCTCGATGCGTTCCACCACCCGGGGGTGGGCATGACCCAAGATCAGCGGCCCCCAGGAGCACACGCAATCGAGGTAGTCGTTGTCGTCAACATCGTAAATGCGCGAGCCCGCCCCGCGCGCGAAGAATATCGGCTCGCCCCCCACTGCCGCGAACGAGCGCACCGGACTGTTGACCCCGCCAGGGATGACCCGCCGGGCGCGGGCGAAAAGCTCCGCGCTCCGCCGCCGCTCACGCATCCTCCTCGTCCTCCTCCCCCACCCGCGGTTGGTCGCCCGGAGCGCCGCCGTAGTTGGGGCTCGATTTCTTGAATTCGCGCGTCGAAACCAGCACCTGGCAGGCGGGCAAATCGAGGACGCCGGACAGGTGGGCGATCTTATGACGGCATTCCTCCTCGGTACGGGTGTGGATCATGGTGTAGAGGTTGTAGGGGAACTCCGGCGCCGGGGGACGTTCATAGCAGTGCGTGATATCGGGATCCTCGGCGAACCGGCGCCCAATCTCTTCGACCCGCTCCGGCGGCACGTGCCACACTACCATTGCGTTGTAGGCGAAGCCGAGCTGGCGATGACTGACCAGGGCGCCGTAGCGCCGCATGATCCCGCTGCGCAGCCACTCGCGCAGGGCATCAAGCAACTCCTGCTCCCCCACGTCATGCCGCGCGGCGAGCGCCTTGAAGGGCTCCGGCGCCACCGGCAAGTCGTCCTGCGCCGCCTGGCGCAGGCGCGCGGTGCGCTCGTCATCGTTGCCTGGCATCGAAGATGGCCGAAATCTTGAACCGGCGTGTCGTCGGCAGCTCCGCCACCGCGGTCACGCCTTCCAGTTCCCGCGTTTCCTGGAGGATCTCATCAATCCGGGCGCGCGACTCGGCGATGATGGTGAACCACAGGTTGTAGCGGTGTGCGCGCTCGTAGTTGTGGGTGATCTCCGGGTGCCGGTTGAGGGCGGAAGCGACTTCCTCGATCCGCTGCGGCTCCACGCTGCACGCAACCAGGGTGCTGACCGCGCCCATGCGTTCGACGTCGAAGGTTGCGCGCACGGCGCGGATATAACCCTCTTCCTTGAGGCGCTGCACGCGCTGCATGGTTTCCTGCTCGGTCAGGCCCAACGCGTCGCCCAACATTCGATACGGCCGCGGGTGCAGCGGGAAGCCGGCCTGCAGCCGTAGCAGCATCGCCTTGTCGGTCAGGTCCAGGGTCATGCGCGCAGCCACCTCGCTGCCTCCGGCGCGTGGTAGGTGATGATGATGTCCGCGCCCGCGCGCTTGATCGAAGTGAGGATCTCCATCGTCACCGCCCGGCGATCCACCCACTTGCGGGCCGCCGCCGCGCGCACCATCGCGTACTCCCCGCTTACGTTGTACGCCGCCACCGGCGCGTCGTAGGTATCGCGCACGAGGCTGATGATGTCGAGGTAGGCCAGCGCCGGTTTGACCATGACGATGTCCGCGCCCTGCTCGAGGTCCTGCTCCACCTCCCGCAGCGCCTGGCGCGAGGCGCGGGGGTCCATCTGATACCCACGGCGGTCGCCGAACTGGGGCGCCGAATCGGCCGCCTCGCGGAAGGGCCCGTAGAACGCGGAGGCGTATTTCGCCGAGTAGGACATGATGGCGGTGTCCTCGAACCCCGCGTCATCCAGCGCGTCGCGGATCGCCCCCACCCGGCCATCCATCATGTCGGAGGGGGCGACGATGTCAGCGCCCGCGCGGGCATGGCTGACGGCGGTGCGGGCGAGCAGCTCCAGCGTGGGGTCATTGCGCACGCGGCCCTGGTCGTCCACCAGGCCGCAGTGGCCGTGGGTAGTGTATTCGCACAGGCAGACGTCGGTGCACACCAGCAGCTCCGGCGCGGTGTCCTTGATGGCGCGCACCGCCTGCTGGACGATACCGTCGTCGGCATAGGCTTCGGAGCCGGCGTCGTCCTTGCCGGCCGGGAGGCCGAACAGCAGCAGCCCCCCGATCCCCAGGCGCGCGAGGCGCCGCGCCTCCCCCGTCACCAGCTCCACCGACCAGCGGTAGTTCCCCGGCATGGTGGCGATGCGCTCCTTGACCCCGCGCCCGTGTACGACGAACAACGGGTAGATGAACTGCGCGGGGTCGAGGGTGGTCTCGGCGACCAGCCGCCGCATCGCCTCTGAAGTGCGCAGTCTCCGCATTCGCTCACTGGGATAAGGCATGGGGCCTCCTCATTTTGCTCGGGCGCGGCCGTCTCATCGCGCGGTCTCTTCTTCGCTCAGGTAACACGCCGGGTCCTGCGCCCACACGTCGCCGGTGATCGCCTGCGCCCGCACGCGGCAGCCGCCGCAGACCTCCTGGAAGCGGCAGCGTCCGCACTTGCCGCCGAGCAGGGTGTCGCGCGCCCGCAGTTGACCGATGAGGCTGCTGTCATCGTTCCAGATCTCCGAGAACCGCCGCTGGCGGATATTGCCCAGCGACACATGGGTCCAGAACTGGCAGGGATGCACGTCGCCGGTGGGGCCGACGTTGGCGAACTTGCGACCGGCCGAGCAGCCGCCGTGGCGGCGCAGCAGGTCCATCACCTCGTCGCCGTCGCCGCCGGCGGCGGCGATGCGCTGCCACAGGTAGATGCCGTCGGCGTGGTTGTCAGTGGTCAGAATCTCCAGCTCGACGCCGCGCTCCCCCAACTCGCGGGCGCGGTCCGCCAACCACTCGACGACGGCGCGCTTCTTCGAGACCGGCACGTCCTGGGCGGCCATGGCGGCGCCGCGGCCGGCGTAGACCAAGTGGTACATGCAGAAGCGCGGGACGCCCCGGCGCACGGTTTCCTCCAGCACCGCCGGCAACTGGTCGGCGTTGTCGCGGGTAAGGGTGAAGCGCACGCCGCCGCGGACGCCATGCTTGAGGCAGCGTTCCAGGCCCTCCCAGGAGCGGCGCCAGGCGCCCGGGGCGCCGCGGAAGCGGTCGTGATGTTCCTCGGTGCCGTCTATGGAAATCCCAGCGTACTGGAATCCCGCCGCGCGGATGCGCTGCGCCACCTCGTCGGTGATGAGCACGCCGTTGGTGGAGAGCACCGGGCGCACGCCCTTGGCGGCGGCATAGGGCGCTAGCTCGAAGATGTCGTCGCGCAGCAAGGGCTCGCCGCCGGAGAAAAGCAGCACCGGCGCCCCCATCTCCGCCAGGTCGGCGATCATCGCCCGCGCTTCCGCGGTGGTGAGCTCGCCCGCGGCCGCCGCGCTCGTCGCATCTAGGTAGCAGTGCGAGCAACGGAGGTTGCACCGCCGGGTCACGTTCCATACCACTAGCGGCCGCAGGTCCGACGAGAAATGCAGCTCCCGCACCTCGTGCGCGGCCTTGGCCTCCGCATCCTCGGCGTAAGAGATCTCCGCCGATACCGTCCCCATGTTGCACATGAGGCGGGTGAATCCAATCATGGCTTCTTGCCTTTCGCGTGCTTGATCATAGCTGCCACTAGACCATCCGCCGTATGCTCTTCGGCCACGACAGCGACCTCGAGCCCGGCCTGGCGCGCCGCCTCCGCCGTCGGGGGGCCGATGCAAGCGACAACCGCATCGGGCGCGGCCTCCTTGCCCCCCAGCTCCACGAATCCCCCGGCCGCGGAGGGACTGGTCAGCGTCACCACGTCAACGCCGCAGCCAACGACGTCAGCCAGGGGCACGGTTGGCCGCGGGATGACGGTCTCATACACCGGCCACATGACGATCTCGGCACCGCGCCCAGTCAGCCCGTCGCGCAGGCGGGGGTTCACCTCCGCGCGCCCCGGCAGCAGCACCGCCTTGCCCGCCAATTCGCCCGGCAACTCCGCCGCCAATGCGGCGACGGTGTAGCGCGACGGGGTGAAGTCCACGCGCAGTCCTACCGCCTCGACGGCTGCGGCGGTGGCGGCGCCGACTGCCCCTATTCTTCCCGCGGGAAAGGCGCGCGAATCCCTCCCGGCGGCGCGCAGGGCCGCTGCCGCGGCGTCGGCGCCGTTGGCGGAGACGAACAGCATCCACTCGTACGCCCGCTGAAGCGCCGTTGGGGCTCGTGCGTCCGGGGGCAGCGGGCGCGTCTCGATGCATGGGAACTCGATGGCTTCGGCGCCGGCATCGCGCAGCGCGGCCGACAACGGTCGGGCCTGCTCCGCGGGCCGCGTGACCAGCACCCGCAGCCCCCACAGCGGTTTGCGCTCCACCCATGACAGCGTTTCGCGCAGCCCGACCACTCGCCCGACCACCAGGATGGCAGGGGGCCTGACTCCCGCCGCCTCGGCATCGCCGGCGATGGTGCGCAGTTTCCCGACGATGATCCGCTGCCGCGGCGTCGTGCCTCGTTCGATGACGGCGGCGGGCTGCTCGGGGTCGCGCCCGGCGGCGAGCAGCTCGCCGGTGACCTCGGGCAGCGCGCCAATCCCCATCAATACCACCAGCGTGTCCGCGCCATTGAGCTCACGCCAGCGCGGGGTGCTGCCATCGCCGTCCTCGGCTGGATGCCCCGAGGCCATGGCGACGGTGGAGGCGAGCCGTCGATCGGTCACCGGAATCCCCGCATAGGCCGGCACCGCGATCGCCGAAGTGATCCCCGGCACGACCTCGAAAGGCACGCCGTGGGCGACGAGATATGATGCCTCTTCGCCGCCCCGGCCGAAGAGGAACGGGTCGCCCCCCTTTAGCCGGCATACGACATGGCCCGCCTGCGCCTGCTCCACCAACGCGGCGTTGATTTGCGCCTGCTTCATCCCGCCCGGCCCCTTGCCGGCGTAGATGAGCCTGGCGTCCTTGCGAACCTCGCCGAGCAGCGCCGGGTTGGCCAGGCGATCATATACCACGACATCGGCGGCGCGCAGCACCTCCAAACCGCGCACCGTCATCAGGCCGAGGTCACCCGGACCGGCGCCCACGAGAATCACTTTCCCCATGCTCATGCCGCCGCCTCGATCAGCGCGTCCGCGCCGCGCCCCTGCAGCTCGCGTGCTAGACTCTCCCCCAGCTCCACCGCAGCGGTGAGCGCGCCCTGGGTCGAGGCGCGCAGCAGCTCGCGGCCGTCGGGGCTCGCCACTGCCCCGGTCAGCAGAATCATGTCTCCTTCGCTGCGCGCCAGCGCTCCCACCGCCGCGTGGCAACCGCCCCCCAAGGCTTGCAGGAACCGCCGCTCGGCGGTCACGCATGCGCGCGTCGGCGGGTCATCGAGCGCCGCCACCAGCATCGCCGTCGGCGCGTCGTCGTCGCGAATCTCTACCACCAGGGCGCCCTGGCCGGGGGCCGGCAGGCAGATCTCGGGCGGGATGTCCCACGGCTGCGCCTGCTCCAAACCGAGCCGGGTCAGCCCTGCGCGCGCCAGGACGATAGCGTCGAATGCGCCGCCGTCAAGCCGGCGCAGGCGGGTGTCAACATTGCCGCGCAGGGGCGATACCTGCAAGTCCGATCGGTAGTGTAGAAGCTGCGCGCGCCGCCGCGGGCTCGAGGTTCCCACCCGCGCCCGCCGGGGAAGGTCATCCAACCGCCTCCCGCGCTCGCGGCAGACCAGGGCGTCCAAGGCTGAATCGCGCGGCAGCACCGCGCCCAGGATCAGCCCCGGCGGCAGCACCGTGGTCAGGTCCTTGAGGCTGTGCACCGCCAGGTCAATGCGTCGTTCCCGCAGGGCGGTTTCCAGCTCCTTGACAAAGAGGCCGGTCGCGTTGGGGGCGGGGGGCGTCATCACCGCGCGATCGCCGCTGGTGGTGATGGTCGCCAAAGTGACCTCCGCGCCGAGACGACCGAGCGCCTCCGCCACGCGCCGCGACTGTGCAAGCGCCAGCTTGCTGCCCCGGGTGCCGAGGCGCATCATCGCGTGCAACGCTCGACCTCGTCCGCGCGTGCCTCCAGGTCGTACATGCGCACCAGGGCATCCGCCGACTTGCCGTTGCCCTGCGCCAGCTCCTGCTTGAGTTTGACCGTCGGCTCGTGCAGCAAGCGCTTGACCAGAGAGCGCGTCATCTGCTCCACCCACTTGCGGTCGGCGAGCGATAGACGCTGCAGCTTGGGCGCGAACTTCTCGAGCTGCTGCCGGCGCGCCTGCTCGAAGTGCGCGCGCAGCGCCGCCAGCAAGGGCGCCGCCCCGCGCGCGGCCAGCCAGTGGCAGAACTTGTCGGCGGCCTCGGCGGCGATGTGGCCGGCGGCCTCGACCTCGCCGACACGGCCCGCGGCGGCCGCCTCGACGCCCCCGCCCAGGTCGTCTATGTCGAACAGATGGACACCCGGGATCTCCCGCACCTGGGGGTCTATGTCCCGCGGCACGGCGATGTCAACCAAGCACAGCTCGCGACCGCCGCGGGCCTGCATGGCCTCCGACACGTGCTCCGGGAGCAGAACGAAGTGAGGCGCGGAGGTCGAGCTGATGACGATGTCGGCCTCCTGCAGGCCCTGCGCGAGCTGGTCGTATCGCAGCGCTCGTCCGCCGAGCTCGCGCGCTAACTCCTGGGCGCGACTATAGGTGCGATTGGCCACCAGGATGGCGTCCGCCCCCTGCGCGCGCAGGCGGCGGACGGTGCTCTCGGCCATCTTGCCGGCGCCCAGAATGAGGATGGCGCGCCCGTCGAGAGGGCCGAGGACGCGATTGGCGGTATCAACGGCGCAGCGGCCGATGGAAAACGCGCCGCGGCTGATGGCGGTTTCGCTGCGCGCGCGCTTGCCGGCCCTGACCGCCGCCGCGAACAGCTTGTCCAGTTCCGGCCCCAGCGCCGCGGCCTCGCGCGCGGCATCGGCGGCCGCTTTCACCTGGCCCAGGATCTCCGATTCCCCGATCACCTGCGAGTCAATGCCCGCCGCCACGCAGCATAGGTGCGCCACCGCGTCCCGCCCCGAATGCTCGTAGATGTGCGGCCACAAGACGTCGGCCTCCAGCCCCGAGCGCACGGTCAGCCACGCGCGCACGAACCCGCTGGCGTCGCCGGCGGAGGCCGCATAGATCTCCGTGCGGTTGCAGGTGGACAGCAGCGCCGCTTGCTCCACCCCCGGCAGTCCGCAGATGTCACCGAGCGCCTGCGCCAACCGCCCGCCGGAGAAGGTCAAGCGCTCCCGCACTTCGACGGGCGCGCTGTGATGGTTCAATCCTGTGCACAGGATATGCAACGTCGCGCCTCCAGTTCGGCTTCCTCGCGCCGGCCTTCGCGCAGCAACTCAAGGGTGCGCGAATCCAGAATTGCCTCCCATATGTGCCGGCGCCGGTGCTCGTCCCCGCTCGCCAGCACCTCCGGCCGCAGCCGCCCCAGCAGGTCCGCCAACTCGCCGTACTCCGCGCCCACCTGGGCCTCGATCAGCTCGCGCAGCCGCCGCGACAGCGCCGGGCTCGTGCCGCCGCTCGAAATCGCTACCAACAGCGGGCCGCGGCGCACCAACGCGGGCACGATGAAATCGCAGCGCCGCGGATCATCTACCACGTTCACCGAAATGCGCCCGCGCCGCGCCTCCGCCGCCACCGCGGCATTGACCGCGGGAGGCGCGGCGGCGATCACGATCCATGCCCCGGCCAGGTCGCCCTGCTCATAGGGCTTTCGCAAGAGTTTGACCAGCCCCTGCCGCGCCAAGTCGCCAATCGCCTCCGTCACCTCAGGCGCGATCACCAGGGTCTCGGCCCCGCACTCGACCAGCGACCTGACCTTGCGCTCTGCCACCTCCCCGCCGCCCACCACCACACACCGCCGCCCGTCGAGATCGAGCAGCACAGGGTAGTATCGGCGCCGGTCACCGTCACCTTCGTTGGAGGGCATCACGCCTCGGCTTCCTGGTTATTCGCTCAGAACCCGGTCGGGCCAGCACCGGCGACCCACACGACACCGACACACCTTGTGAAATATATCACATTGCCGCTCGCACGATCAAGCGGCGCAGCAGCGGGACGCGGACGCCGCGGCGACTGCGGATAACATACCATGACGCGCATGAGGTGTAAAGCGTGCCGATGCCACAAGTCTTGACACTACCGATGCCACCATGTAGCATACGTGAATGAACCCGCTGCCTGGCGCGGCACGGCTCCGGAGGCGCGATCTAATGGTGCCCCCTGCTGAGGGGCTATGGCGACATTTGCGCACAACTTCTCGTGCCCTCGAGTGTCAAACCAAGATGAGACAGGTAACCGTGAAGGGGCCGTGATGGACTGCGCACAATTTCGCGAGAACCTGCAGGGCCTGATGGAGGGGGATCTCCCGCAGGAGTTCGCTTCCCTGGTCGAGCAGCACCTCGCTACATGCAGCGGCTGCCGCCGTGAGCTGAACCAACTCGGGCGAACCGTGCGGCTGGTGGGATCGCTGGTCGAGGTGCCTCCGCCTCCCGACCTGCGCGCTCGTGTCGCGCGCGGTGCCGGAGAGCCGGCGGCGGCACCGATTGCCACTTGTGTCCGGGCTCGAGACTTGCTCGACGACCATGCCCACGGGCGGCTCGCGCCCGAGCTGGCGGACGGCATGGACGCCCACTTGGCGGGATGTCGAGTGTGCGAGCGCGAGATCGCGACCCTGGAGGCGAGCATCGCGTTCATACGCGGTCTGAATGAAGTTGACGCGCCCCCGTGGATTCACCCGCGCGTGCAGGCCGAAGCGGCCCGGCGATCGCATCCGCTCCGTTTCCGGCCGGTACTCAAGGGCGCCATCGGAGCGCTTGCGGCGGCGGGCGCGGCGGCGGCGGTGATGCTGGCGATCCGCGCTCCCGTCGTAGTGCGGCAGCCCGCGGCACTGGCCCAACGGCCCGCGCGGGCGGGCGAGCAGGCGGCGGCCACTGCGCTATCGAAGCCGGCTCCGACCGGCGTCGAAGAGACCCCAGTCGTAACCAGCTCCAGGGCAGGCGCGACCAGCGCCCAGGCGCCGGCTGCGGCGCGGCGCGCGCGGCTCGCCGTTAAGCGAACGGTGATCGCCACTCGCCGGGGCATAGATGCAATGATCACGGCCGCTCGCCCCCGGCTGAGTGCGGCGCCTGAGACTTCGCCGCCGTCTGTGGCTGTCGCGTCCACCGTGCTGACTGCGGCGGCGACGCCTGTGTCTCACTTGGCGGCAGCCGATGTAGAGCCGCCGGTGGACACTCAGCCTCAGGCACACGTCGAGGGCTCAACCGAGAGCTCGCAGGCGGCAATGGTGACACTTGACCGCAGTCCGCTGTCCGAGGTGCGCCAGGCGCTCCTCGATCAGCATCGGACCGAACCGCTAACGCTGCGACCGCGCCACGAACGCGATCGCTTCTCATCCGGACCTATCCGACACTGGGGGTTCTGACGGCGCCCAACTGAGTAAGGCACCGACACGACGCTGATGCATGCGCGCATTCACAATTGGGCCGCGCGCCGGGGAGAGCCGGGGCTCGCCTTCGCGCTCCTGGTGGTGACACTCCTCTTGGGCACCGGCCGGCACGCCCAAGCGTTAACCGTCCCCGCGGACTCGGGGCCGTCATCCGGCTACCTCCTGCCACTGACTGTGGTAGATGAGCATCCGGATCCGCTTGCGCCGACCCGCGACAGCGCGTGGAGCGTCTTCGGCGGCCAGATGGACCTGTCGCTGAGCGCGGCATCGCGCCTGTCGGGGGGTGCCTACTTCAACCGCCCCGCCAGCGTGTTCGGGGCGCAGCCCGAAGGGGATCCATTCGGCTGGTCGGCGTCGGCGCTCATGCCCCTGCGCGGCACCGGCGCGGGCGACCTGATGGGCCGCGCCCGAGCGCTCCAGGAGCATCTGTCGTACGCCACCGGCGGGCTGGAGTTGGCGGGGTCGTACACCGACGTGGATCCGGAGTTCCGCGCGCCGGGCGCGGGCGCCGTCAGCTTCGTCGGCGACCGCTCGGGGGCGGACGGGCTGGCAGCGGTGCGCGGGATGCGCGACCTGCAACTGCAGGCCCGCTATCGCGCGTCGGACGCGCTGCAGCTCAACTACAGCCACAGCCAGAAGGTCAACCAGCGCGACGGCGACAAAGAGCAGGGGCTGACGCGCGACATCACCAAGGGGGAGGCGGTCTATCAGCTCAGCGCGCGGACGCGGGTGGACTTCAAGCTCGACCAGGCGCGCGAGGAGTGGGACCGCGGCGGGCGTCTGGAGGTGACCGACAAACAGGTGCGGGAGTACGCGCTGCGCCACGACTTCGGCGGCGGCACCCGCGCGAGCGTGGTGCGCAACCTGACGTCGCTGGCGTCGGGCGGCAGCCCCACCGACACCGATACCACCCAGGTTCATTTCGAACACGCGCCAGGCGCGCGGCTGAGCCTGGTGGGCGATTGGATGGACCGCGGCTACGGGGACGGCAAGACCGAAGCGACGACCCAACTTGCCCTGAAATCGATCGTCGGCGCGGGGCGCACCAAGACCACGCTCAAGGGCCTCTACAAGCAGCAGGCCCAGGGTCAGGGCAACCTGCAGGCGGACACGCTCTACCAGCTTGGCCTGACGGTCGCTCCCAGCCCGCTGGCGCAGTTCAGCGCCGGCTACGAGTCGCTGCAGCAGCAGGGGCCACAGGCGGATCATGACTTCGTCCGCACTCGGTTGGGATTCTCCAGCCGGCTGGCGCCTTATGCCAGCCTCACCGCTGACTATGCACGCGAGACCGACAAGGGGATGGAGACGAAGCTCGACCACGGCCTCAAGCTCCAGCTGAACCCCGGACCACTCACCCTCGCCACGGGCGTCAGCGTCCAACAGGGGACGGCGCAGCCCGATCTCGCGACCACCTTCGGCCACCTGCAGATCAAGCTCGGGCGCCCGTTGACTGCCTGGGCCCGGGCCCTGACCGCCGCCGATCCCGTGCCCGGCGCGGGTGTCTATGGCTTACGCTCCACCCCGGAATGGGCGTCTCTGGGCGACGGCGCGGTCGCGCTGAGCTTGATTGGCCGCTCCGGCGAGGACCCGAACCAGGCGGCGACCCGCAGCCTCGCTTACCAGACCATGATTGGCGGGCGCGGGTACCTCAAGCTGACCTCGCACGTCAACCCGATGCTGAAGCAGGACAGCAAACTGGTCATGCGCGAAGCGCGCCTCGACCTCTACGAAGGGGGTTTCGACCTGGGCGGCGGCTTCGGCGCACTGGGGAGGTTCACCCGCGAGCATGACCTGAAACCGGGCGGCGCCCAGGCCGCGCGCACGTTCGCGCTGCGGGGAGGAGTCGGGGGGAACCGGCTCACCTTTGTCGGCGGCGTGCAGACGCTCGAAGTGGATGACGGCGCCGCCACCGATTGGCGCTTCGGCAGCCTCAACCTCAAGTTAGGCCGCCCGCTAGCCGACTGGGCGAAGGCGGCGGATACCGGGCTGTTCGACGACAACGTCAAGTACGGCTACCGCAAGCTGCCGACGTGGGTGTCGTTCGGCGACGGCGGATTGAGCCTGTGCTACATGGAGCGCCAAGCCATCGCCGGCGACAAGCTGATCGCGTCGGCTGTCGGCTATCAGACCATGCTCGGCGGGCGCACCTACGCGCGGCTGTCTTTCCAGCAGAACCCGCTGACCGACGACAAGCAGAAGGTCTTGGCGGTAGATCGCAAGCTGATCGAGGTCGGGCATCGTTTCGGCGGCAAGTTCGCTGCGTTGGCGCGTTACGTCACGGAGGACAGCCTCGCTGAAGTCAAGTCCCTGCGCAGCAGCATGCTGGGTTTGCGCGGTCGCCTGTCACAGCGCGAGCGGCTGGAGACGGTGATCGTGCTCGACGATATGCTCGCCCCGGGCGGTCGCTATCGCACCGCCACCTATGGCCTGGAATACGCGCGTGAGGCGGGCGAGGGGCACTACCTGATCCTCAAAGGCACCCTCACCCACGGTGATGCCCCCGGCGGCGCCGCCGGCGCGCCGGCCACCTACCAGGTGGACCTGGCGTACAGGCACGCGATGTAGCCAGTGCCCCGATGCATCAGGGCTGTCACGGATTAAGCCGCACCAAGCCGACCAGACCCCGGATGGACGCGCCATTCTCCCCGCGCAGGAAGTTGCGCATCCCCTGGGCGATTTCCTGGGGCTTCTCGGGGTCGGCCAGCAGACAGGTGCCAAGGCCCACCGCCGTCGCGCCGGCGATGATGAACTCCAGCGCGTCCTCGGCGTCCCACACCCCGCCCATGCCGATGATGGGCGCCCGCACCGCCTGCGCCACGCGATATACCCGCAGCACCGCCGCCGGGCGGATGGCCGGCCCGGATAGCCCCCCGAAATTGGCGCCCAGCCGCGGCCGCCGCGTCCGTATGTCAATGCACATGGCGGTGAAAGTGTTGACCAGGGCGATGATATCGGCCCCGGCGGCCTCACACGCGCGGGCGACCTCCGCGATATCGGTGACATTGGGGGTGAGCTTGGCGATGAGCGGACGCTGCCAGCGCGCGCGGCACGCCGCCACCACCGCCGCCGCGGTCTGTGCGTCGGCGCCGAATGCCATGCCGTGGCGCTCGACGTTGGGGCACGATATGTTGAGCTCGAGGGCGGCGATGCCCTCCGCCTCGCCGAGGCGAGCGGCGAGCTCGGCGAATTCGTCGGTGGTCTCGCCGGCGATGCTGGCGATAAGCGGCAGGCCCAGCTCCCGCGCGCGCGGCAGCTTGTCGGAGAGAAAGACCTCGATCCCCGGGTTTTCGAGGCCGATGGAGTTTACCAGCCCGGCGGGCGTCTCGACCGTGCGCGAGCCGGGGGGGTTGCCGGCGCGCGGCCGCAGGGTCGTGGTCTTGAGCACAAACGCCCCGAGGTGACGCATCTGCGGCGAGCGCGCGTGCTCCTCGCCGTAACCCCACACGCCCGAGGCGACGACCAGCGGGGTGCGCAACCGCATCCCGGCCAGGGTTACGCCGAGACCAGCAGGACTCGATTGGGGCTCGCCTTGTGTCATGTCGGCGGCGACCGTCGGCAGGGCGCGGCGTGGCTCTCCCCTACCCCACCGTCGCCGGCAGCTCCTCCCATGAGATTTCCTCGGCGCGGAAAGCCGGCCCTTCGCGGCAGACGGTGCGATAGACCGGCTCGTCCCGCCTCGAGCGCATCCTCACCACGCAGCCGCGGCACACGCCCATGCCGCAGGCCATGCGCTGCTCCATCAGCACCTGCACGGGCAAGGCCGGTGACGCGATCCGAGCGACCTCGCGCAGCATCCCCGCCGGGCCGCAAGCGAAGACCTCGGTCACGCCCTCCGTCAGGCGGGCCAGGGCTTGCTCCAAGTGCTGCGTGACCACCAGGCCGTGCTCGTGCTCGGTGACCAGGGTCGCACTGCATCCCAACGCTGCGAATTCGTCGGCGGCGACCGGGGCGCTTGCCGCGGTCGGCGCGCCTAACACCACGTGCACGGGTCGCCCCTGGCGGCGCAGCTCTTGCGCCAGCGCGAGCAACGGCCCTGCGCCCATGCCGCCCGCGACCAGCACCGCGGTGTCGAGGTCGGGCCGGATCTCGATCGGCCGCCCCAGGGGCGCGCGCACGGGCAGCTTCTCGCCGGGGCGCATCTCCGCCAGTCGTCGGGTGCCGCGCCCGACGACCTTGAACAGCACATCGAAGGTCGCCCCCCGCCCGGGCTCGATAATGCTCAGCAAGCCAGGGGGAAAGGGTGCCGGCTCGCGCAATCGCTCGGGCGCATAGTCGGGGCCGCAGAAGCGATGAAACCCGAAGGGACGGCGCAGCAGCGGCAGCTTGGGGTCAACCGACAGGCCGGCCCCGGGCGCCCGCGGCCGATTCCGGGCGCGACGGA